>NZ_JASD01000008.1:3300000-3387167 GCF_000622385.1 Sulfitobacter noctilucicola | reverse complement strand
ACTTTGAAACACCTGTCACCGTTGACCTTTTGGCCAACGATTCAGATGTGGACGGCGATGATCTGACCGTGATCGAGGCGACGGTTCCTGCCGAGCAGGGCACGTTGGTTGATAACGGCGACGGCACTGTGACTTTCACGCCTGCGGATGATTTCCTGGGCGAAGCGACGATCAGCTACACCATCAGCGACCCATCGGGTGAGGAAGCCTCGGCTGTTCACGTGATCACGGTCAATGACACCGACAACGCGCCGGAAGCCGTTGATGATGTGGCCGAGACGGATGAGGATACGCCTGTCACCATCGATGCCGTAGCCAACGACACCGATCCGAACGGTGATCCGCTGACCATCACCGAAGCCTCTGTTCCGGAAGAGCAGGGCACCGTTGATATCGTCGACAACCAGCTGGTGTTCACACCGGCCGAGGACTTCACCGGTGAGGCAGAGATTTCCTATACGGTCGAAGACCCTGACGGCAACGCGGACGAGGGGACCGTCACGGTTACCGTGAACCCCGTGAACGACGCGCCTGACGCGGTGGATGATGTTGCGACCACGGAAGAAGACACACCTGTTGTCCTCGACCTGATCGACAACGACAGCGATCCCGAGGATGATTTGCTGACGGTGACCGAAGTGTCTGTTCCCGAAGAACAGGGCACCGTGGTCAACAACGGCGACGGCACGGCCACCTTCACACCGGCACCCGATTTTGTCGGTGAGGCAACCGTGACCTACACAATAGCGGATCCCGATGGCGAAGAAGACACTGCCGTTCACGTGGTTGACGTCACCCCGATCAACGACGCACCCGATGCGGTTGATGATGCGGATGTCACCGACGAAGACACGCCGGTCACCGTTGATCTGCTGGCCAATGACACGGATGTTGACGGCGACGACCTGCGCGTTGTCGAAGCCACTGTACCCGAAGAAGAAGGGACGCTGGTCGACAATGGCGACGGCACGGTGACCTTCACGCCAGCGCCTGATTTTAACGGCGACGCGACGATCACCTATACCATTTCTGACGGGAATGGCGGTGAGGATACGGCCGAGCATGTGATCACGGTTGGCGAAGAGAACGACGCGCCGGTGACCGAGCCCGACACGCTTGAGACGGATGAGGACACACCGTCCGAGCCGCTGAACGTGCTGGCCAACGACACTGATCCCGATGGTGATCCGCTTGAGCTGATCGAGGCGACAAGCCCTGATGGCACGGTGGCGTTCACGCCGGAAGGCGAAGTGATCTTCACGCCGGATCCGGACTTCAACGGTGAGACAACGATCACCTACACCGTGACCGATCCCTCGGGCGAGGAGACGGAAGGCACGGTCACCGTGACCGTGAACCCCGTCAACGACGCACCCGATGCGGTTGATGATGTGGACGTCACACCGGAAGACACACCGATCACGGTTGATCTGCTGGCCAACGACACGGATGTGGACGGCGACGATCTGACGGTTGTCGAAGCCACCGTTCCCGAAGAGCAGGGCACCCTGGTCGACAACGGCGACGGCACCGTCACCTTCACCCCGGCTGAAGACTTCACCGGCGAAGCAACAATCAGCTACACCATCGAAGACGAAGAAGGTCTCACAGACTCAGCCGAGCACCTCGTTTACGTCAACGAAGTCAGCGATGTCCCTGTGGCCAACGATGATATAGCGACCACCGAAGAGGACACACCTGTTACCATCGATGCGTTGGAGAACGATACAGACCCCGATGGCGACGACACGCTGATCATTTTGGAGGCCACTGTTCCGGAAGAACAGGGTACGGTTGAAATTGTCGACAATGAGCTGGTGTTCACACCTGCGCCTGACTTCAACGGCGAAGCGATCATCGACTATGTCGCACAAGACCCTGATGGCAATGAAGCGCCAGCGCAGGTCACGGTCACCGTGGACCCTGTCAACGACGCACCGGTTGCCGAAGATGACAGCGACATCACAGACCTGAACACACCTGTCACAGTTGACCTGCTGGCCAATGACAGCGATGTGGATGGTGATGATCTGACGGTTATCGAAGCCACGGTTCCTGAAGAGCAGGGCACGCTGGTCGAAAACGGTGATGGTACAGTCACCTTCACACCCTCAACGGACTTCACCGGTGAAGCGACAATCAGCTACACCATCGAAGACGAAGAAGGTCTGACGGATGATGCGGTCCATGTGATCACCGTGAACGACACCGAAAACGCGCCGACAGCAGTGGATGACACCGCTGAAACAGATGAGGACACACCTGTCACCATCGACGTGCTCGAAAATGACACCGATCCGACGGATGATCCGCTGACGATCACCGAAGCGTCTGTGCCAGAAGAGCAAGGCACCGTTGAAATTGTCGATAACCAACTGGTCTTTACACCGGCACCTGACTTCAATGGCCCTGCAGAGATTTCCTATACGGTCGAAGACCCTGACGGGAACGCGGATGAGGGAACAGTTGCGGTCACAGTGAACCCTGTGAACGATGCACCTGTCGCCGAGGACGATGAAGATGTCACAGACATCAATACCCCTGTAACCGTTGACCTACTGGCCAACGACAGCGATGTGGATGGTGATGATCTGACGGTTATCGAAGCCACAGTTCCTGCCGAAGAAGGCACGCTGGTCGATAACGGCGATGGCACCGTGACCTTCACACCTGCCACGGACTTTGTCGGTGAAGCGACGATCAGCTACACCATCGAAGACGAAGAAGGTCTGACGGATGATGCGGTTCATGTGATCACGGTCGAAGACCCTGAGAACACGCCACCCGTTGCTGTGGACGATGTCGAGGAAACACCGGAAGACACCCCTGTCATCGTCGATTTGATCGGCAATGACACGGACGAAGACGGTGATCCGCTGACATTGGTCGAAGCCACTGTGCCAGAAGAGCAAGGCACGCTGGAAGACAATGGTGACGGCACCGTGACGTTCACGCCGGCACCTGACTTCAACGGCCCGGCGACGATCACCTACACAGTTGCCGATCCAGATGGTGAAGAAGACGAGGGCGAGGCAATCGTCACCGTTACACCTGTCAACGATGCACCTGTGGCCGAAGATGACCGCGACATCACCGACTTTGAAACACCTGTTACAGTTGACCTTCTGGCCAACGATTCAGATGTCGATGGCGATGATCTAACTGTGATCGAGGCAACAGTTCCTGCCGAGCAGGGCACGTTGGTTGATAACGGCGACGGTACTGTGACCTTTACACCAGCCGATGATTTCACCGGTGATGCGACGATCAGCTATACCATCGAGGACGAAGAAGGTCTGACGGATGAAGCGGTTCACGTCATTACGGTAAATGACACGGACAATGCGCCAACTGCGGTGGATGACGCGGCCGAAACGGACGAAGAAACACCTGTCACCATCGATGTTCTCGACAACGACACAGATCCGACAGACGATCCGTTGACTGTGGTCGAGGCAACCGTGCCAGAAGAGCAAGGCACAGTTGAAATCGTCGATAACCAGATCGTGTTCACACCGGCGGAAGATTTCACCGGTGAGGCGACCATCGACTACATCATCGAAGACCCTGACGGGAATGCGGATGAAGCGGTGGTGACAGTCACGGTTAATCCGGTGAACGACGCACCTGACGCGGTGGATGATGTTGCGACCACGGAAGAAGACACACCTGTTGTCCTCGACCTGATCGACAACGACAGCGACCCCGAGGGTGATCCGCTTACGGTGACCGAAGTGTCTGTTCCCGAAGAGCAGGGCACCGTGGTCAACAACGGCGACGGTACAGCCACCTTCACACCGGCACCCGATTTTGTCGGTGAGGCAACCGTGACCTACACAATCGCGGATCCCGATGGCGAGGAAGACACAGCCGTTCACGTCGTAGACGTGACGCCAGTGAACGATGCGCCGGACGCGGTCGATGATGCGGACACAACCGATTACAACACACCTGTAACGGTTGATCTGCTGGCCAACGATACGGACATCGACGGTGACGAGCTGACGGTCATCGAAGCCACGGTTCCTGAAGAGCAGGGCACGCTGGTTGATAACGGTGACGGAACCGTCACCTTCACACCTGTTCCGGGCTTCATCGGTGACGCGACCATCACCTACACCATCGAGGACGAAGGCGGCCTGCGCGATAGCGCCGAGCATGTCATCACAGTCGAGGAGCCAGGTGATCGTGACGGTATTGTCGAGGGCACGGATGGCAGCGATCTAATCGATCCGGAGTACGCTGGCGATCCCGATGGCGACTTTGTCGACAACGAAGATGCAATCCTGCCGGGCCAAGAGCCGAACGACGATATCATCATTGCCGGTGACGGTGACGATACAGTTCTGGCGGGTCTTGGTGACGATAGCGTCACAGGTGGCGAAGGTAACGACTCCATCCTTGGCGAAGACGGCAGCGACACCGTAGACGGTGGTGACGGCGACGATGTGATCGACACATCCGGTCCTGATCTGGCGCCTGACGATGGCTATCCGTTTGAGCCAGGCACCGACGACCTTGGGTACGAGCCTGACACGGATCCTGAAAACGACCGCGACTCTGTTATCGGTGGTGCTGGCAATGACACCATCACAACCGGCGACGACAGCGACACGATTTCGGGTGGTGACGGCGATGACGTAATCAACGCGGGCATTGATGATGATCTCGTGGCTGGTGATGATGGCGACGACCGTATCGTAGGTGGGGAAGGTGATGACACCATCACTGGTGGCTTCGGCAACGACACCATTTATGGCGGCACAGACCCTGATGTTATTCCCGATCTGGTCAACATCGTTGACGAACCAAGTGACGATGACCCGTTCTCACCTGATCGCAACCCTGACAACGGGCGTGATCTGATCGATGGCGGCGCCGGCGACGACCTGATCTTTGGCGACGACGACGATGACACCATCACTGGTGGCTCCGGCAACGACACCATCGACGGTGGCATCGACGACGACACAATCGACGGTGGCACGGGTGACGACAGTCTGATTGGCGGACAGGGTAACGATACCCTGCGCGGCAACCGGAATGACGACACTCTGATCGGTGGCACAGGCGACGATGTCCTTGATGGCGGCGGCGAAAACGACCTGCTTGAAGGTGGCGACGGCGACGACGACATGATGGGTGGCCAAGGCGACGACACTCTGCGTGGCGGCGATGGCGACGACACCATGACAGGTGGCGCAGGTCAGGATGTTTTTGAGGATGTCGGACCGGGTGACGTGATCGACGGTGGTTCCGGTCCGGTGGACATGGACACACTCGACCTGACAGGCTCCAAGCCTGAAGGCGGCAGCTTTGACATCGTCTTTACGTCCGACGATGAAGAGGATGGCGTGGTCAACTACTTCGACGCCGATGGCGAAGATGCAGGCCAGCTGGTGTTCGAAGAGATCGAGACCATCATCCCCTGTTTCACACCGGGCACCAAAATCGCGACACCAAAAGGTGAGCGTCTGGTCGAGGAACTGAAGGTTGGAGACCGTGTCATTACACGTGACAACGGCATTCAGGAAATCCGCTGGGTCGGTGCACGCGACATGACAGGTGCCGAGTTCGAGAAGGCGGCGCACCTCAAGCCGGTTCTGATCCGTCAGGGCGCACTGGGCAACGATCTGCCAGAGCGTGATATGATGGTATCGCCCAACCACCGCGTTCTGGTGGCCAACGACAAGACAGCGCTTTATTTTGAAGAGCGTGAAGTTCTGGTCGCGGCCAAGCACCTGACAGGTCTGGAAGGCGTGGACATCGTGGATGTGTCCCACACGACCTACATCCACGTCATGTTCGACCAGCACGAGGTGATCCTGTCTGATGGCTCATGGACCGAGAGTTTCCAGCCTGGTGATATGTCCCTTGCGGGCATCGGCAACGCCCAGCGTCAGGAAATTCTGGAGCTGTTCCCGGAACTGGCCACGCAAGAAGGCGTAGAGGCTTACGCTTCTGCCCGCCGGTCACTTAAGAAGCACGAGGCGAAACTGATTACCAAGTAAGGTAAAGAACGCCGGGGGGCTTTCACACACCGATAACAACACGCAGGGAAAACCCTGCGTGTTAGAAATATGCAGCTGTTTGGTTCGGGGGTATTACCTTCACATGAGCCGACACCCAAGCGGGGCGGGCGACCGCCCCGCTTACAAACGTTCAGAATGACATTGTCTGAATTGTTATTTATATAGAAACAAACATTCGGTCTGATTGATTATTAATGCTCAGGCATGTCCGCAATTAACTAATTATTAAATTTATCTCATTTACACGCCACGAAGTATGCTAAAATATTCATAGTTATTAACGAGTACGTTTGTATCGGTCTTACGAATCAACGTTTTGTGAACCCTTTAATTATTTCTATTTTCTTCCGCAGGGTTCGATACTCAAGGGACGAAACCAATGGCCATTATTCCTGGCACACCTGGAAACGACACGCTCACCGGACTACCAGAAGACGACCTGATTGAAGCTGGAGCAGGCAACGATGTTGTCACCGGCGGCGACGGGAACGACACAATTCTAGGCGGTCCCGGGGACGATGATCTGTTCGGTGGCGCAGGCGATGATAGCATCGACGGTGGTGATGGTAACGACATCATGACTGGTGGTACGGGCAGCAATACCCTGCTTGGTGGCAACGGAAGTGACCAGTTTTACAACCTGTCGCTTGGCGATACGATTGACGGCGGAGAGGACGACGACGGCTTTGACCGCATCTTTACAGATGGGCTGGTGCCGAGCGGCGGCCGCAGCGAGATTACCCGCGATCCTGACAATTTCGAGAACGGAACCATCTCAGTCTACGACGCAGAGGATGAACTGCTAGGTCAGATCAGCTTCTCCAATATCGAAAAGGTCGATGCAATCGTTGAAGAACCGCCTTGTTTCACTCCGGGGACAATGATCGCGACCCTTAAGGGCGAACGTCGGGTAGAGGAGCTGAAGGTCGGTGACCGCATCATCACCCGTGACAACGGTATTCAAGATGTACGCTGGATTGGCACGCGCGAAATGACAGGTGCCGAGTTCGAGAAAGCGGCACACCTCAAGCCGGTTCTGATCCGTCAGGGTGCACTGGGCAACGATCTGCCAGAGCGTGATATGATGGTCAGCCCTAATCACCGCGTTCTGGTGGCCAACGACAAGACAGCGCTTTATTTCGAAGAGCGTGAAGTTCTGGTCGCGGCCAAGCACCTGACAGGTCTGGAAGGCGTCGACATCGTGAATGTGTCCCACACGACCTACATTCACGTCATGTTCGACCAGCACGAGGTCATCCTGTCTGATGGCTCTTGGACCGAGAGTTTCCAGCCTGGCGATTTGTCCCTTGCAGGTATCGGCAACGCACAGCGTCAGGAAATTCTGGAGCTGTTCCCCGAGCTCGCGCATCAGGAGGGGGTTGAAGCCTATGCGTCGGCCCGGCGGTCGCTGAAGAAGCACGAGGCGAAGCTAGTCCTGAATTGAAGGCGCGAATCGTCGATCAACTATTTGGGGCGTGCAGTTCAGATGCTGCGTGTCCCGAATGCGTTGCCTGTCCTTAAGACGAGATTGCAATGCCAGTTGAAGAACTGCTCAATTAACGTGCAGACAAGCTCGGCGATTGTTTATTGCCCGTCAACAATGATTGCATACCCATCCTGATTGTCACGCCAACGCCATGCCTGCGGATACAATGCTGTAATTCCCCTCAAAATAGCCATAAAAACGTCTAAATTAACGTTAACGGCCAACTGGACTCTCTGTTGGTTTGTACTTCTTGCGAGTATGAGGGGCGACTGCCATGGCGATCATCAACGGAACATCGAACAACGATACGTTACAAGGCACCCTTGAAGACGACCAGATCACCGGCAGTGGTGGTCAGGATCTCATCTCAGGCGAAGGTGCCAACGATCTTATTGATGGCGGTGAAGGCGACGATACGCTGTTCGGTGATGCAGGCGTCGGTACGGCACCGGGGCTGAACGCGAGCCCAATCACGTTGAACTACGCAGACCGCGCCACGAACACCGGGGCCAACGCGCAGGCAGGTGACGAGGTCATCTACCGCAATGTTGCCCAACTTGAAGATGGTACACAGATTGACGGGCGGCTTGTCTTGGTCAGTACGACCAACGACCAGATGGCCATTGATATGACAGGTGGCACAGGTTTTGAGATCTTGCTCAACACCACCAGCCGCAGCGAATTTACAGGTGAGACGGCAACTTTCCGCCTTGAATTTTTTGATCCTGCCACCGGCGAGCCGGTCGCGTTGAATTCGACCGGTACCTTTAACGATCTGGACCGTAATGCGCCGGGCAATCAGGAATCTGTTACCATTGACGCCGGCAGTTTCACGGCGTTCGGGACTGCCGCAGATACGTCTCTCAACGTTACAACCGCCAGCGGCACGATCACGGCGGCAGGCACTGAGCAGAATAGCCCTGTCGATCAGGATGCGTGGTTCTCAGCCGAGTTCGAAAACCGCGAGTTTATCGAATTTACGCTGGAAACCCGTTCAAGCCGATCCGGCTTTACCCTCTCGGGAGATTTGATCGAGGACGGTGTTGTCACCCCGATCGAGGCTGGTGATGACACTATCACAGGCGGCTCCGGTCAGGACCAGATTTTCGGCCAGGGCGGAAATGACAGCCTTGAAGGCGAAGGCGGTGATGACATCATCGAAGGTGGTGAAGGCGACGACACGCTGCTGGGGGGCGATGGTCAGGATGACCTCGATGGTGGCGCGGGTGCCGATCTTTTGAATGGTGGCGCGGGCGACGATACAATCCGCGGTGGTGATGGCGAAGATACCATCGTTTCGGGTACGGGCATGGACTGGGTGCGTGGCGGAAACGACAGTGACCTATTCACCTTCGACGGCGCGGGCAGTCACCAGATCCTCGGTGGCGAAGACGCCGACGGGGCGGACATTGACCGCATCGACCTGACAGGCATAGACCGCAACACCTACCGTTTGATCCGTGGCGAGCCTGAAGAGGGCCGGATCGAATTCCTTGACACCAATGGCAACGTCATTGGCCGCACAAACTACGCCGAGATCGAAGAGGTCATTATCTGTTTCACGCCCGGCACGATGATTGCCACGAAACGTGGCGAAAAGCCTGTGCAGCAGCTAAAGGTCGGAGACAAGGTATTCACCCGCGACAACGGCCCGCAAGAGCTGCGCTGGATCGGTCGTCGGAACCTCAAGCGTCAGGATCTGACGCGCATGCCGCATTACAGCCCCATCCTGATCCGCGCAGGTGCTTTGGGAAATGACAATCCTGTGCGCGATATGATGGTCAGTCCCAATCACCGTATGCTGATTACGTCTGAAATAGCCGAAATGATGTTTGGTGAAAGCGAAGTACTGGTGGCGGCCAAACATCTGGTCAGTCTCGATGGCGTAGACACAGCGGCCGTGAGCAAAGTCAGCTATATCCATATGATGTTCGACCAGCATGAAGTTATTCTGGCCGATGGTACATGGGCGGAGAGCTTTCTGCCCGGCACGCAGGCCATGGCGGGCATTCAGAAAGACCAGAGACAGGAGATCCTTGATCTTTTCCCCGAGCTGATCGACACCCGTGGCGTAAAGAACTTTGATGCGGCACGGCGGCTTTTGAAAGCCCACGAGGCGCACCTGTTAATGCTGGAAAAGAAGCATTAAATCAATGCATTGAAGGCGCATCTTTAGGTGTTTTTTGAAGACCACCATGCGTCCCAATCTTCTGGAGTGTCCAGATCGTTCAACGCGTGCGTGTCGGGCAAATTGATGATCTGCGTCCGACCTGTTGCAAGTGCTACAACATCACGCCCGCCAGTGTCGCCATCCAGTCCCGCAAATTCTTCAAACAATGCGCGATCAAAGACAATCGGATGGCCCGGCTTGCCCGTCTCGGTGGCACCGCGCCAGACAAGTGTATCGGAGCTAAGATCAACGGCTTCAAGGACGCTTACCAAATCGTTCTCCGTCAGATCAGGTAGATCAGCAAGCATCACCATCGCGCAGGGCGCATCCTCGGGCAGCGCTGCAAATGCGCGGCGTAGGCTGGCGTTTATGCCTTCTGCCGCATCTGGAACCGCGATGAGATCGACCGATATACCTTCTAGCGCAGCATATCTTGGATGAGGCGCAGTTGGCAAGGTAACGAGGACCGCACCACTGGTGGCTCTGCGGACTTTGAGCGCTTGATGGCGCAGCAAGGAGGTGCCGCCGATATCCTCTAACAACTTGTCTCGCCCGCGCATCCGTGAAGATGCACCAGCGGCAAGTAGGATGATGGGAAATGCATGCAGCGCCATCCGCTTACTCTATGACGCCGATCCGCCAATGTGGACCCGTTTCCGTCAAGATCAGCCCCGCATCCGCGATCCGTCCGCATCAAACAACGGCGCGGTAATCAGTTTCGCAGGTCGCATCTCTCCGAGGATTTCAATTTCCACCGCCAGACCTTCCGTGGCATGTTCGCGGGGGACAAACCCCAGTGCGATAGATTTTCCAGCGAAATGGGAATATCCGCCGGAGGTACAGAAACCAACAACCGCGCCATCCAACCAGATCGGCTCGTAGCCGTGCACATCGGCATCTTTTGCATCGACTTCAAAGCTGACCAACAGGCGGGCGGGCGGGGTGGTCCGCTCGGCCTCTGCCGCATCACGACCGATGAACCGTGTATTCTTTTTGAAACTGATGAATCGATCCAAACCTGTTTCCGCTGCCGTGTAGTCTGGCGAAAATTCGGCCATCCACGAGCCAAAGAATTTATCCAGTCGCAAAGACATCATCGCGCGCATGCCAAAAGGGGTCATTCCATGCGGGGCGCCCGCGCGCCACAAGGTCTGCCACAAGCTGCGCTGGTCCATCGGATCGCAATAGATCTCGAAACCCAGATCGCCGGTATAGCTGACCCTTTGGACGATGCACGCAGTCTGCCCGACGGTAACTTCCCAGACGTCCAGAAACCGCATTGATGAAATATCGGTCCGCGTGCAGGCTTGCAAAACATCACGCGCCCTTGGTCCGGCGATCTGGAAACCGGTGCGCTGGTCCGAGATGTTCTCAACTTCAACTCCGTCTTCCAAGTGATTGACAAACCAACGAAAGTGAAAAGCCTGTGATCCGTAAGAAGCTGTCAGTTGAAAGAGTTCTTCGCCAAGGCATGACATGGTGAAGTCGCCGATTAGCTTGCCCTTTTCAGACAACATCGGCGTCAGTGACAACCTGCCTTCCTGCGGCACGCGGCCTGCCATGATGCGGTCTAGCCATTCCCGCGCCTTGGGGCCTTTTACAAGATACTTACCGAAGTTCTGGACCTCGTTGATGCCGACGCCATTACGCACGGCGGCCACTTCGCGGGCTGTGGCGCTAAAAGCGTCGGATCGGCGGAAGGACGGTGTCTCGTAGCTTGGCTCGTCGCCCGTGGCAAAGTAGTTCGGGACCTCCAGGCCATATTGCTGGCCCCATACGGCACCCATGCCGGTAAAGATATCGTACATCGGCGTTGTGCGGTGGGGCCGCGCAGCGGGCAGTTCTTCATTCGGGTATGAGACAGAGAAGCGTTTTTGGTAGTTCTCAATTACCTTCGGTAGCGTGTAGCCTGGCGTGATCCAATCACCAAAGCGGGCAACATCCATGGCCATTACGTCGCGTTCCGGCTCTCCCTCAATCATCCACTGCGCGAGCATTAGACCCACGCCGCCCCCTTGAGAGAACCCGGCCATGACGCCACAGGCAGACCAGTAGTTCCGCATGCCGGGCACGGGGCCTACAAGCGGGTTGCCGTCGGGTGCAAAAGTGAAGGGACCGTGGATAACATTTTTTACACCTGCACGTTCCAGATCGGGAAAGCGCTTGTAGGCGAAATTAATACTGTCTTCGATCTTGTCAAAATCGTCCTGCAACAGATCCTGCCCGAAGGACCAAGGCGTGCCGTCAACCGACCAGGGGCGGCACTTTTGTTCGTAGAACCCGATGCACAGACCTTTGCCTTCCTGCCGTAGATAGCTTTCTCCAGCGGGGTCCATGACATGTGGGTGCTCGATCCCGTCTTTCATCATCTCGACGATCATCGGCACATCTTCTGTCACCAGATACTGGTGCTCCATCGGGTGCAGAGGGAAGTAAACACCGGCCATGGCCCCGACCTCGCGCGCCCAAAGACCACCTGCATTCACCACGTGCTCTGCATGGATCGTGCCTTTGTTGGTGACCACGTCCCATGTGCCATCGGCCCGCTGGTTGGTCTCGTTGACCATACAGTGGGTTTCAATTGTGGCCCCGCCGAGTTTTGCCGCACGCGCATAGGCATGGGTTGTGCCGGACGGATCAAGGTGGCCGTCCAGAGGATCATACAACCCGCCGATGATGCCGTCGGTATTGGTGACGGGTGCAATCTTGCGGATTTCTTCGGGTGTTACGATCTCGGTATCCAGCCCCATAAAGCGATGCTTGGCCCGCTCCGCGAGCAGCATGTCAAACCGGTCCTGATTGTCCGCAAGCGTGACACCGCCCACATGATGCAAGCCGCAGGACATGCCGGTGATTTCTTCCAACTCCTTGTAAAGCCTGATGGTATACCCTTGCAGGGCCGCCATGTTGGTATCACCGTTCAACGTATGGAAACCGCCCGCCGCATGCCACGTTGAACCTGAGGTAAGTTCCGACCGCTCGACCAACATCACATCGCGCCATCCGAGTTTGGTCAGGTGATACAGCACCGAAGCGCCGACCACACCGCCACCGATAATCAAAACGCGCGTAGAAGTTTGCATGTTAGGTTCTCCGTAAAGTTTGCCTCAAAATGTGCTGGAGGGTCCGGCAAGGCATGTATTTTTACGACTAACTTTGTCGAATTCGGAACATCAGGCACAGCTATGTCGTTAGGCTCTGCAGCAGTATCCCGAAGCATTCTGGACAGCACGCTTGCCGGAGAGGATAACATGCTATGACATTCGATTTTTTAATACCTTCAACAATGATCCGTAAAGCTCGTGAATATTCGCGCAAGCTTTGGGTCCGTGTTGCCATCATGGGCTTTATGGCCGTGTTTGCGGTTGTGCTCAGCACCTTTCTTGAACACTGGATACCCGAAGGTATTGCGACGACGTTGTCGGGGGACGCTGCTGACCGCCTGCTGTCGATCATTGCGAATGCAATGCTGGCGGTCACGACGTTCTCGCTCAGCGTGATGGTATCGGTCTATCGCGCATCGTCCACCCAATGGACGCCGCGCGTGCATAGATTGATTATCGAGGACAGAACCACGCAAAATACGCTGGCTGTGTTCATCGGTGCCTACGTGTATGCGCTGATTGCGATCATACTGCGCGAAATGAATGTCTTCGTCGATAAACGCGCTTTTGTACTGTTTATCGTAACAGTGATCGTTCTTGCCGTCATCGTGCTCTACCTCATCCGTTGGGTGCTCCACCTGCAAACCTTTGGCAGCCTGATCGACACCTCCCGCCAAGTCGAAGACACCACGCGGCGCACCTTTCAGGAACGTCTGGCTAACCCCTGTATGGGGGCAAATGCCCTGACCGGAGACATTCCTGAGGATGCAGAAATATATCGCGCAAAAGAGAGCGGTTATCTGCAGCACATCTACCCCGAAGGGCTGAACGAAGTCGGGAAAAATCACGGCGTCGATATCTACTTCATGCGCAATATCGGTAACTTTGTTTTCGTAAACGAGCCGCTTTTGGCGATTGTCCGTGTGGGCGATGCGGAGAACGACGAACACACCGAGGAAACACTGGAAGACGGTCTGCAAAAATCCATCATCCTTGGAGATGTCCGCACCTATGATCAGGACCCACGCTTTGGACTGATCGTGATGGGTGAGGTCGGTTCAAAGGCGTTGTCTCCGGGGGTCAATGATCCCGGCACCGCGATTGATGTCATCCACCGGATCGGGCGCATTTTGGCGTACTACAAGGACGAGGTGAGCACGGACCGCGATGAGGTGTTGGAGCATATTTATGTCGAACCGCTGAACCCAAAAGATCTGATACAAGATGCCTATGGTGCCGTTGCCCGCGACGCAGGCGCGACCGTCGAAGTGCAGCAGGCGTTACAGGCGACATTGTCGGGGCTGGCGCAACACCCCGATGAAGGATTATCAAACGCTGCTCTTGAGGCTGCTAAATTGCATCTACGCCGTGCATTGTCTGTCACGGACTTTGAGCCAGACCGGGAACGCTTGCTACAATCGGCCCAAAGGGACGTCGCAGAAGCCGTGCAGAAGCAGATGACTGGTATCACTGACGACAAAGGTCCGTCGCAGATGGAAAAGGACGGCTAGGCCCGCCTGTGCTTCGACGAATGGCCCGCTTGTTCTGACCGCGACGCGCTGTGTCGGTTTTAAACGACCGGTGCTCAGCACCGCAGGCCAGATTGCCCTAAATGCAACTCTTGTCGGGACATTCAAATGCGCACCCATGCTCAGGCCGTCGTCATCGGAGGCGGCGTTATCGGCTGCTCGATCCTCTATCACCTGACAAAACTGGGCTGGACTGACGTTGTCCTGCTTGAACGTTCCGAGTTGACCTCGGGCTCTACATGGCACGCTGCGGCCAACATTCACGGATTGCACGACAACAATAACATCACGCGCATCCAGAACTATACCATGGACCTCTATAATGCGCTTGAGGAGGAGACAGGCCAGTCGTGTGGTGTTTTCCAGCCCGGCAGCCTTTATCTGGCACAAACCGAAGCGCGAGAACACCAGCTGCGCTTGCAGGCCGCGAAAGCCAGATATTATGGCATGCCCTTCCGTGAGGTAGACCGTGCGGAGGCGGAAGCGCTGCATCCTCTGGTCGATTATGATGGCATCCGCTGCATCATGTTCGAGGAAAACGGCGGCAATGTAGACCCCTCCGGCGTGACCAACGCTTATGCCACAGGCGCGCGGCAGAACGGGGCAGAGATAATTCGCTTTTGTCCGGTCACCGGCACCGAACAACAGACCGATGGCACCTGGGTTGTCCGCACAGAGAAAGGCGACATCGCTTGCGAATGGATTGTCAACGCCGCCGGTCTTTGGGGGCGCGAGGTCGCAGCACTTGCTGGTTTGACGCTTCCGTTACAGCCCACAGAGCACCAGTATTTTGTGACAGAGAGCATTGCAGAAATTGAAGGCTTGGACCGGCGTCTGCCGTCCGTGGCCGACCGAGACGGGGAATATTATCTGCGGCAGGAAGGCAAAGGCCTGCTTGTGGGTGCCTATGAGAAGAACCTGAAGTTCTGGGCAGAAGACGGGACGCCGCAGGGATTCGGACACGAGCTTTTCGCCGATGACCTTGAGCGGATTGAGGATAATATGATGCGGGCCATAGACCGCGTGCCGGCGGTAGGCACTGCTGGGATCAAGCGGGTGATCAACGGGCCCATGATCTGGTCGCCGGATTCAAACGTTTTGTTCGGACCTGTGCCGGAGCTGTCCAATTACTTCTGCTGCAACGGGATCATTCCGGGATTTTCCCAGTCCGGTGGCATGGGGTTGCTTGCTGCGGATTGGATCGTCACGGGCGAGTCCCGCTATGACATGTTCGCTTGGGATGTCGCGCGCTTCGGGTCTTGGGCCGATGCGGCCTTCACCAAGGCGCGGGTGGGGGACCAGTACGCCAACAGGTTCAAGATACACTTCCCGAACGAAGAACGCAGCGCAGGACGCCCCATGCGCAAACGTCCGGCGTATAACGCCCAGCGCAATCTGGGCGCTGTGTTCGGGTTGAACTACGGTTGGGAGCACCCCTTGTACTATGGTTATCCGGTCGGGTCAGAGGATCGGACCGAAGGCTTCACACGGCAAGATTGGTGGGAACAGGTCGGGCGCGAATGCCGGATGCTGCGGGAAAGTGCGGGCATCATCGACATCTCGAATTTCGCGAAATACCGTTGCGCAGGACCGGGGGCAGAAGATTGGCTAAATGCAGTTTTCGCGAACCGGATGCCAAGGACCGTGGGGCGCTCTTGTCTGACACCATTGATTGGCACGCGCGGTGGCATCGCAGGTGATTTCACAGTCACCAGAACCCAAGAGGACGAGTTCTGGATCATCGGCTCCGGCATGGCCGAGCGGTATCACAAACGGTTTTTCAAGTCGGTGCCGCTTCCCGATGGCACGGTGTTCGAAAGTCATACGGACGCAATGTGCGGCTTTAACGTGGCCGGGCCAAAATCCCGCGACATTCTGCAACGAATGACCAATGCCTCGCTGGCGACGGCTGATTTCCCTTTCATGCGGTCCGCGTGGATTGAGCTTGCGGGCGTACGTTGTCTGGCGCTGCGTGTTAGCTTTACAGGTGATCTGGGATGGGAGTTGCATTGTGCCGAAGCCGATCAGGCACAGCTCTACGCTGCGCTTATCGCAGAAGGTGCCGCCGTGGGGGCGGGTCCGGTGGGATCGCGTGCATTGATGTCACTGCGGATCGAGAAGGGCTATGGTTCATGGAGCCGCGAATACAGCCCGGAGTACTGGCCGCAGGAAGTCGGGTTGGATCGTTTGTGCAATATCGACAAGGACTTTCTGAACAAGGTGGCGGTGCAAGAGACACTCGCCAAGCCAGCTAGGGAAAAACTGGTCATCATGGCGCTGGATGCGGCCGAAACAGATGCATCCAACGCAGATGCGACCGGAGGTGAGCCGATATTCAAGGACGGCAAGGGGATAGGGCGCGTCACATCGGGGGCGTACGGCTATACCGTGGGCAAGTCGCTGGCTCTGGGTTTTGTCAGGAATGTGGAGGCGGGGGACAGCGTTGAGGTGATGGTACTGGGCAGACCGCATCGCGCGGTCATCCTTGCGCTGCCACCTTTCGATCCGGATGGTACGCGTCTACGGGCTTGAGCGGCGGTTTAGGACAGTGCCAAGGTCCATGTATTGGTGCCACATATTTGCAAGCCGGACGTGCTCAAGGTCGTAGCGCACCGGTAACTCGGATTCTAGCATGATCTGCCTAAGAGAATTGCGCGTTAGCGCCAGTGTGAACCGTGCCCGGATACCGTCATCGTATGTTTCGGAAATTCGTGCATTCAGCACGAGGTCATCCAGTACAATATTGAAATAGCCGCCCTGTGAGAGCACCCTCAACCCCTGCATTCCGCCTGTGTCATCAGGGATGATATGACACCCGCGTTTGCCGATGCCCTTGATGCGGCATGCGATCTCTTGTCCCAGTATATCGATGCGGACAGGTACATCGCAAATCCGACGGCCCCGAAAAATCACCGACGTCACCATAAGCGCAAAATGCACGACGATGGCGAGCGCGAGGAGCACGAGAAAACCTGTCATCAAGGCAATAAGTTGTTTCAATTGTCTCTGGTGCGCAAGACGCAGATGTTCCTGACTGGTCTTCCAACCCGTTTGTCGCAGTCCAAGGTTCTGCTCCGCGCTTTCGGTGTATGACTGCCTAAAACCCTTTGCCTCATGGTCCCCGTGTCCTTGCGCGTTGCCTTGACAGGCAAGCGCTACAATGCCGGCCGCGCGAACCATATCGCTGTTGAAATTCTTCGGCGGTTCCGCGTTCGCCTCTGCCTGCAATGCGATAAACTTCAGAACTGTCAGATGATGCCGTAGAAATCCGAAGGTGTGCGCCTGTCCAGACTGCCTAAGAAGATGAAGAACCACATCGTTGTCCAGCCCTGAAATCAACGTTTCAATCTCGGACAGGGTAGCATTATCCGCCATTTTGCCAGAGGCGAAGCCGTGACCAGATAATCCGATAACATTCACCAGCCGCTCACAGCTTGCTTGCGCCGTTGTGACGAACAAAAGCCATATGGCGCAGATCGTGCCGAGAGTTCGCATACCGTACATATCCATCTGACAGCCGCCAAAGGGTGTCGGCTTTGATCGGGATATGCCCGAGCGCGATTAACGAAGCCCTAAAAGCTACGTGTTCAGGCGTCTATGTCTCTTAAAGAGGTCTGATTTTAAGCTGGGTTATGCGGTTGCCATCACGGGAGGTCACCTCAAATCGGAAGCCGTGGAAGCTAAAGACCTGACCGGGTGTCGGAATCATCTGTGCTTCGTGAATGACCAGGCCGGCAAGTGTATTGGCCTCATCATCAGGCAGGGACCAGTCTGTCGCACGGTTAAGGTCGCGGATCGTCATGGCACCGTCGACATAGTACTGGCCGTCATCGCCGGGGGACAGCGGGTGGTCCGCATCCGGATCGAATTCGTCTGTAATCTCGCCCACGATCTCCTCAAGGATATCTTCAAGCGTGATAAGGCCCTGCAACGATCCGTATTCATCCACCACCAGCGCAAAGTGAGTTCGCCTGCGCAAAAACTGGCGCATCTGCTCATCAAGAGTTGAGGTTTCCGGCACGAAGTAGGGCTTCATAGCGACAGTCGCAACGTCGAATTTCTTCAGGGCACCTGCATCGCCTTCGGGCCCGCCAATCAACTTGTACATGGCACGCAGCAGGTCTTTCGCGTGGATTACACCGATGATGTTTTCAGGGTCGTCCCGAAAAACCGGCAAGCGCGTGTGATTGGATTGCAGACACTGGTCCAGAATGTCGGAGGGATCACTGTCCGCATCGATCATTTCGATACCGGAACGGTGCAACATGATCTCTTCGACCACACGTTCGCGCAGATCAAGAGCACCAAGGATGCGGTCGCGGTCTTCTTTTTCCACCACGCCTTCGGAATGGCCCAGATGCAGGGCACCAGCGATTTCTTCACGGACGGCCAGAATATTACTGTCGGGGTCAACTGCGACACCCAGCAGACGCAGGATACCGCGAACCAGAATGCGCACCGCACTCACTATGGGTGAAAACACGCGCACCACAACGGAAATTGGCAATGACACAAGTGATGCTGCACGCTCCGCATTTGTGATGGCATATGTCTTGGGCAGGACCTCAGCAAAGACCAGCACCAGAAGAGTCATGAACAAAGTGGCCAAAGCGACACCGTTCTCGCCGAACAGCCGGAGCAACACCGTAGTCGCCAGCGATGTCGCCAAAATGTTTACAAGGTTGTTGCCAAGCAGAACCGAACCAATCAGCCGCTCATTGTCTTCTGTAATGCGCAAGGCACGTGCGGCCCCCTTGGAGCCTTTGTCAGCCTGCGTGCGCAATTTCCCCCGAGAGGCGGCAGTCAACGCCGTTTCAGAGCCCGAGAAGAAGCCAGATAGGATCAGGAGGAAGAGAATGATTGCAGCGCTGAACCAAAATGCGCTGTCAAGAAGCGCAGCAGTGGGCAGCGCGGTAGAAGGTTCCATTGATGAACGTGTCCATTTGAATATGTATCAATCGGTTATGGGGGGGCGCAGGCCTTCGTTCAAGGGGAACGGTTCAGATAGACGCCCCCCAAGCGGCGAAAGCACGACTGCCTGAGATTAATTTTCATCTGATGAGGACTTGGTCTTCTCCGCTCGCTTCTTGGTTTCGGCAAGCGGATGACGCTCAAGCACCAGTTCCGACAAGCGCTCTTCGAGCACATGAGTATAGATTTCAGTGGTTGCCACGTCGGCATGGCCCAGCATCGTCTGGATGGCGCGCAGATCGGCACCGTTGGCAAGCAGGTGGGTGGCGAAAGCGTGGCGCAATGTATGCGGCGTGACCTTGGCCGGATCAACACCTGCCGCAACGGCAAACTCCTTAATCAAAAGGTAAAAGCGATGACGGGTCAGATAGCCTGTCTTGCCCCGCGAAGGGAACAGGAACCGCGAAACCGGTTTTTTCTTCAATCTGTCGTCTTCATCCATCTTGTCGCGCTGTTCCAGCCACGCGGCCAGCGCGTCGCGGGCAGGCGGTGACAAAGGCACCATCCGCTCCTTGCCGCCTTTGCCGGTGATTAACAGCAACCTCGGATCTCCACGCGTTGAGGATATCGGCAGGCTCACGAGTTCTGTAACCCGCATGCCCGTTGCATAAAGCAATTGCATAAGACAGGTATTGCGCAGCTGGTCCGTCAGGTTACGCCCCGATGCCTCGGCCGCACTCAGCAATCTGTCCACCTCATCCTCGTTCAGGATTTTGGGCAGACGCTTGTCCTGACCGGGACCGGATATCTGAATAGCGGGATTGTCCGTACGCAGACCTTCTTCGAAGGCAAAGCGATAAAGCTGTTTGATCGCGGAAAGACGCCGCGCGCGTGTTGACTTTGCCAGACCCTGCGCATCGCAATAGACCAGATAGTTTTCGACTAGATCGCGTCCGGCACTGCTGAAATCGCTGTTCTTGCGGGCCAGATAACTGTCGAAGTCCTTGAGATCCCGTCCATAGGCCAGCTGCGTATTGGTCGCAGCGCCAAGCTCTGCAGCCTGTGCTTCAAGAAAGCTTGAAATCCAGTGAAACGTGGCAGTCTGCATTATCCGCGCTCCAACAGCAGCACCTGTAATGCCGCGCGACGGGCGGTGTCTTCCAGACCCAGTGCGCGTAATGTGCCAAGGGCGTCGGTCAGTGCGCGGGCATTGCCTGCGGTCCCTTTGTGCATGAGGGTCAAGACCTGCAGAATGCTCTCTCCTAGACGACCCTGAGCCACCATCGCTACCAGATCGGCGCGGGGTTGCGCCGTGGTAAACGCATCGAAAACGGCACCCTCATAAAGGTCCTCGGGGCGTTCCAACGTTTCACCTTCGGACAACGGAACAGCCCCACGGGCGATAAATCCTGCAAGATCGGACCTGCCAGACCCGACACGTTCGTACGAAGGCGACAGCAATGCGACTGTTGCCGCCGTATCCGCCGCGCGTCCGGTCAGCTTGAATTCACTTAGTGAATCGGCAAACAGCGTGGCAAAACTGACCTCAATACCCGCTGATGTCATCTCGCGCCAAACCGGAAGAATGGTTTTGGACACGGCTTCGGTGCTTTGCGCCTCCAGCGCAGTCTCAAACCGCTGCCATGCTGCCACCCGGTCCCAGACGCCGCCCGAGGCTGCAGCCTTGCGTTCGGAATAGAGACCAAGCAAGCGGTTGTCGGGGAGGGCACCTGCGCGTGTCAAACGCTCGGCCGCTTCAATCTGTGCTTTCCAGCCGGCCAGATCGCGCAAATCGGCAACCGCGTAGGGGCGGGGCAGATTCGTGGTCGGGATCGGCTCGCCAATGGCTTCAAAAAGACGAAAGCTCAACGGGTCCATCTTGCGTGGAACGGATAATGGTGGCAGCCCCTCGGCCGCGTCCGGGTCAATAAAGCGGGCAAGCAGATCAAGCTGTTCATCGGGAACGAGGCCAAGCGCCTTGGCTGAACCAAGCGTCAGTGCGGCATCTTCCCATTCACCGGCCCTTGCAGCGCAGAATATCCGTACTGCGTAATCTTGGGTAATATGTGGCATTTCGCTCAGCACGCCGCAGGCGCGGTCTTCGGTGCCGGTCAGCAGGCTGATGTCCATCCACAGATCAAAGTGAGCCGGTGAACTACGTACACCCGCCTGTTCGATCAGTGACAAGGCGGGATCAAGCGCGCCGCGCTGGACCAGCTTTTCCACCCGTGCAAGCACGAGCTGGTCACCCGCGGCCGCCACATCACCGGGCGCGCGGGCTTCGGCCAGCAAGAGAGTATAGAGCAGGGACTGCGCGGCAGGAAGATTTAGATCTGGAAGCGTCGCGATGAGATCGGTCAGTTTGTTGACATCGCTGCCTGTCCAAAGGTCTGCGGGCAGTCCGGTAATCTGTGCCGGAACAAGGCCGATCGCCCTTGGACCGCTTGTCGCAAGCGGTTGTACATTGACCTGCGGCGCCAACGCATTCTTCGAAACCGGCGGTTCGTTCGGCGCAGGCGCGGGTTTGGCGGGGCGTGGGGGCAGTGCTGCAGGTGTTGGTGGCAGCTGCGTGCCAAGCCAGTCAATTGCCGACAAAGGACCTTGCGGCTCGGCTACGGCAGGGGCACCGATGAGCAGTGCGGTGACGGCAACAGCCCCCAGTCGAGCTGCCTTCTGCACCATTCAATCTGTCTCCAGCGTTACAGGTTGTCGCATTTCAACTTGGGCGGGAGCAAATTCGGCACCAAAAAACGGTCCGACGTAGGCATAGCCCACAAGCCCGACAAACCCCACAACCAAGAGGAAAATCAGTGCTTTAAGAAGTCTGCCCATGAAGCTTGCCTGCCAATTTCGTGTTTTGTTATGCAATCTATATATGGCCTTTTCGGCAAGATCACGTCATTCAGATAAAAATGAGTGAATTTGAGCAAAGCATGGCCGATGACGGTGGGTCAGCCCCGTCTTACAGGCTCAGGAAAACGGTCGTCATGGTTGGCATGATGGGGGCTGGCAAGACGGCTGTGGGCCGCGCTTTGGCCGCGAAACTGCGGGTGCCGTTTCTTGACAGCGACCACGAAATCGAAGTCGCCGCAAATCTCAGCGTACCGGAAATCTTTGACCGTGATGGCGAGGCGTTTTTCCGAAAGCGCGAGACAGAAGTCATCGCCCGTTTGCTGGACAGCGAGCGCGGTATCCTGTCGACGGGCGGCGGTGCGTTTCTGGCAAAGCAAAACCGCGAGCTGATCTCCCAACGTGGCGTATCCGTCTGGTTGAACGCGGATCTTGAACTGTTGTGGAACCGCGTGAAGCATAAAAATACCCGACCATTGTTGCGCACAAGCGATCCCAAGGCGACACTTGCCGCGCTTTATGACACGCGCACACCGCTTTATCAGCAGGCTGACCTTTCGGTGCCAAGCGATCCGTCCCTAAGCATTGATGCCATGGCAGACAGGGTGATTGAGGCTCTGTTGCAACGCCCTGATGTACTGGAGCAATACCAATGATTGAGACCGTCGCCGTCAACCTGCCCGGTCGGGAATACGAGGTGCGCATCGGCGCGGGACTTCTTGCAGATGCAGGCGCGCACATCGCACCCTTTCTCAAGCGTCCCAAGGTTGCGATCATCACCGACGAGACTGTTGGCGTCTTGCACCTTGAGGCGCTGCAGTCGGGCCTGCGGACCTCCGGTATCGACAGTGACGCAATGAGCCTGCCTGCGGGCGAAGGGACCAAGAGCTGGCCGCAGCTTGAGCGCTGCGTGGACTGGTTATTGGATGCGCAGGTTGAGCGGGGCGATATCGTCGTGGCATTTGGCGGCGGTGTCATCGGGGATCTGGTTGGATTTGCCGCCGCCGTACTGCGCCGCGGTGTTCGTTTTGTGCAGATCCCGACGTCTTTGCTGGCACAGGTGGACAGCTCTGTCGGCGGCAAGACCGGCATAAACGCCCGACAAGGCAAAAACCTGATCGGGGCGTTTCATCAGCCCATGCTGGTGTTGGCGGATACCGCACTTTTGGGCACGTTGACACCGCGTGATTTTCTGGCTGGATATGGCGAGGTGGTCAAATACGGTTTGCTGGGGGATGCGCACTTCTTTGAATGGCTGGAAGAGCAGGGACCTGCTTTGGCTGCGGGAGACATGGCCGCGCGGATCGAGGCCGTGCGCCGCTCCGTTCAGATGAAAGCAGACATTGTGATGCGCGACGAGACAGAGCAGGGCGACCGCGCTTTGCTGAACCTCGGCCATACCTTCGGACACGCGCTTGAAACCGCCACTGGATACGGCGACAGGCTTTTGCACGGCGAAGGTGTTGCAGTCGGGTGTGCGCTTGCGTTCGAGCTGTCCGCACGCATGGGTCTGTGCGCGCAGGAAGACCCCAGCCGCGTACGTGCACACCTCAAGGCGATGGGCATGAAAACCGATCTGCGCGATATTGACGGGGACCTGCCTGATGCAGAGGCGCTGCTGACGCTTATGGGACAGGACAAGAAGGTGGTCGCAGGGGAGCTGCGCTTTATCCTTGCACGGGGCATCGGCGATGCGTTTGTGACCGGTGAGGTGCCTCAGCCCTTGGTTCTGGACGTCCTCCGCGATGCGCTGCACGACAGGTAAACCGATCGTCTGAATGCTTCACGCCTTGCGAATGACCATCGCGAATTTGTCTTTCGCTGAGAATCCGAGGCTTTCATAAAACCCTGTGGCGTCGCGCGCCTGACCGGTCATCAGCATGACCTTGTAGGCATTTGCCCGCCACGCTGCATCCAATGCGGCCTGCATCGCACGTCGGCCGTGGCCCCGCCTCTGCAGGCTGGCGCGGGTCACTACGTTTTCGATCAAGCCATAAGGGCGTGCGTCCCAAACCACATTTGGTAACAGATGCAGCGTCACCATCGCGGCGAGGGTGTTTTACTCGAAGGAGCCGAACACCTGCGTGCCCTGATGGGAAATCACTGTCTCAAATGCATCCGGCCCGCGCGCTGGCGGGCCGACAGTGAGTTCGTTGTACAGCTCGATTGCCTGCACTGCGTCCGAAGGGACCAGCACACGCACATCTGCATCAGAACGGGATTTCATCATCCAGATCGCGTGAGGAACCACCGCCCGAAGGACCGCTTGGCCCGCTGTCATAGCCGCCACCCTGGCCGCTGTCATATCCGCCGCCGTAGTCACCGCCGCCGCCACCACCATAGCCGCCGCCACCACCGGAACCGCCACCATCACGCCCGTCGAGCATGGTCAGTGTGCCGTTGAAACCTTGCAGCACGACTTCGGTGGAATAGCGGTCCTGACCGGACTGGTCTTGCCATTTGCGCGTCTGCAACTGGCCTTCGATATAAACCTTGGACCCTTTTTTGAGGTACTGTTCGGCGATCCGCACAAGCCCCTCGTTGAAGATCGCGACCGAATGCCATTCAGTCTTTTCGCGTCGCTCTCCGGTGTTCTTGTCTTTCCAGTTTTCGGACGTCGCAATCCGCAGATTGCAGACCTTGCCACCGTTCTGGAACGACCGGACCTCAGGGTCGCGGCCGAGATTGCCGATTAGGATCACCTTGTTTACTGAGCCAGCCATATTTCCCCCGTCAGTGTCTTTAAACCTTGCAACGGCAGCCTTCCGAATCCGGTCGGCCCGTCGCGTTGGGTCGTTATATCGCCCCAACCATGGCCGGACCATGCTTAACGAAGCGTTTCCCTGTATTTCCCTTATTCCGCCGGCCATAATCAAAGGCTGGTCCGGCCCACAATATATGGTATACCACGCGCAATTAAACGGCAGAGGCATCGATTAGTATGTTTGGAACACGTGCAGCAGCGGCCATAGTCGCGGTCAGTATTGCAATTTGCCCGGTCGCATCTGCCCAGGCAGACACCCTTTCGTCAAAAAGCCGGACATCTTTGTTCAAGTCGCAATCCAAGCTGCTGGATTCACGTGCATCCAAGCAGTACTCAGGCTCGATCCGCCTGCAACCACCCAAGGTGGTCACGCCCACAAAGTGGGATACGCAAGCAAACTGGCAGTCGCCGAAATATCGCGGCAAATACAAAGGCCAGTTTTTGACATTGGCAAAGAAAGCGGCGACCCGTCATGGTGTGCCGGTCGATTTGTTCTTGCGGCTGGTGCAGCAGGAAAGCAACTGGAACCACAAAGCGATCAGCCATGCCGGGGCCATCGGCCTTGCGCAGTTGATGCCTGCCACGGCCAAGCTTTTGCGGGTCGACCCGACAGACCCCCAACAGAACCTCGAAGGGGGTGCGCGTTATCTTAAACAGCAGTACCGCACTTTCGGGACATGGAAGCTTGCGTTGGCCGCGTATAACGCGGGTCCCGGTGCCGTTAAAAAGCACGGCGGCGTGCCACCTTATAAAGAAACGCGAAACTACGTACGGATCATCGGCGGAAACTAGCCTGATCTGACGGCAAATTTGGCTTTGCCCGAGAAAGATTTGGAAAAGCCGTGGAACATTACGGACCGCCGGCACGTTACCCTGTCAGCCAAGCCGAACGGAAGATCTGTTCGGCAGAAATGACAAGGACGGAACAAAATGTCTAATATGTTCAAGAACTTCACACTTGCCGCATCGGTAAGCCTTATCGCTCTCACAGGTACAGCATACGCTGCAGAGATGGACCCGGCGTCTGACATCAGCGTCGACGCATCCTACAACGCCGCAGAAGATACCAACGCGATGGAAATGTTCCCCGGCATCACGCAGGACGTCGAAGTTGCAATCGCAAAACTGATCCCGATGAGCGACAGCCCCAACGATCCGGTGATCCGCGTTGATATCCGCAAACTGGCGCTGGATGGGGACACCATTCTGCCGGATTCAACAGAGTTTAACCAGATGGAAGGTGTAGTAGCCATCGACACAGTGACCGGTATCGGCGGTAAATCCTTCCCGATCAACATCGTCGCGGTGACTGATCTGACATCCGTACCAGATGGGTACGTGGGCATCGCGCCCTCTGTGGACGACTTCTACAATGCAATGATCGACGCATTTGCTGCAGACGTGGCCAAAAACTACGGTTCGATCAATGACGAAGGCCTCAAAGGCTCTAACTAAGCTTAATCCCATTCGGCAAAAAGCGCGGCACCTGACGGTGTCGCGCTTTTTTTTTGTTCACTCCGCCGCGACACCTACTTCGATGACTGGCTCCATCTCGTTGAGTTTTTCGTCGCTAAGATGGCATTTCAGCTGATGCCCGTCGGCTACCATACGAATTGGTGGCACTTCCTTTTCACACAGTCCGCCCGGCACTTCGGACTTCCAGCGACACCGCGTCTGGAAAGGGCAACCAGGAGGCGGGTTCATGGCAGACGGAATGTCGCCCTCCAGAACGATGTGCTTTTTCTTCACCGAAGTGTCGGCGATCGGAACCGCCGACAAAAGTGCTTCGGTATAGGGATGATAGGGGGGGCTGAACACCTGATCCGTACTTCCCAGCTCAACCACGTGGCCCAGATACATAACCATCACACGGTCACTGAGATAGCGGACGATGGACAGGTCGTGGCTGATAAACAGCAGGGTCGTCTTTTGCTCGCGCTGGATCTCCATCAGCAGATCGGTGACAGCAGCTTGCACCGACACATCAAGCGCCGATACAGGTTCATCCGCCACTACGATCCGCGCATCACCGGCAAAGGCACGCGCAATGCCAACACGCTGTTTCTGACCCCCGGACAATTGTCTTGGCATACGATTGGCGAATTCTCGCGGGAGCTTTACAAGGTCCAACAGCTCCAGCATCCGCTTTTTCCGTTCGGCCTCGTTTTTGCCAATCTTGAAGATTTCGAGCGCACGAATGATCTGGCGTCCCACCGTCATCGACGGGTTCAACGTGTCAAAGGGGTTTTGGAAAACCATCTGAACGTCAGCCACGTTTTTGGTTGTACGCTGCTCGATCGGGACATTCCCGATTTCCTGATTATCCAGCAGAATTTGGCCTTCGGTCGCGGTCTCAAGCCCCATCAGGACCTTGGCAAAGGTGGATTTACCGCAACCGGATTCTCCCACAATTGCCAGCGTTTCGCTCTCGCGCGCCTCGAACGTCAGCTCTTCGTTGGCTTTCACCACTTTGGTGCTGCCCCCGCCAAACATGGCATTTGCCGCCACTTGATAATATTTCTTGAGCTTGTCCATCTTGAGGACAACGTCACCGACCTCGCCCTTTGTTTTGACATCCGCCAACTCCATCGGGGCATTCCAGTCGATCTCATCATAGCGCAGGCAGCGGGTGTGGTGGCGGTCGTTTCCATCAATGACAGCCATCGGAATCACACCCTGATCACAGCGGCCCGCCTGAAAGTAATCGCAGCGCGGCCCGAAGTTACATCCCGGTGGCCGTTCATGGGGCAAGGGAAAGTTGCCGGGGATCGCAACAAGCGGCCGCGCGTTTTTGTCAGCACCGGGCAGCGGGATCGAACGGAAAAGCGCCTGGGTGTAGGGGTGCTGCATTTCGTCAAACACATCTTCGATGCTACCGCGCTCAACCGCTTCGCCTGAATACATCACACAAATCCGGTCACAGGTCTCCAACACCAAACCAAGGTTGTGGCTAATGAAGAGCATCGAAGTGCCATACTTCTTTCCCAAATCCTTGACCAGTTCCACAACCGCCGCTTCAACCGTCACGTCCAGCGCAGTAGTTGGTTCATCGAGAATAAGCAAAGACGGCTCCGACATGAGCGCCATGGCGATCACGATGCGCTGCTGTTGGCCGCCGGACAGTTGATGCGGAAAGGAATTCAAAATCCGTTTCGGGTCGGGCAGCTTTACATCCGTGACCACCATCAAAGCGCGGTCATAGGCGTCTTTTTCAGACATGCCCGCATGGATCATTGGGACTTCCATCAACTGCTTACCGATCTTCATCGCAGGGTTCAGCGATGCCATCGGCTCTTGATAGATCATCGCAATCTCGGACCCACGAATGTCGCGCAGCTCTTCATCGGACATCTCGCCCAGATCACGCCCCTTGAACTTGATCGATCCGCCAACGATGCGCCCGTTCTTGCCCAGATCCTGCATCACGCCCAGCGCCACAGTGGATTTCCCGCATCCGCTTTCTCCAACCAGTCCCAGCGCTTCGCCGGGCATGACGGAGGCCGAGAAATCCATCACCGCAGGAATTTCGCGTAACCGTGTGAAAAATGAAATCGACAGCTTGTCGATCTCTAAAATCGGCCCGTCATATGCTTCTTTAACCATTGGTTTCTTCTCCTCGGGCCACCTGCAAAGAGTGTCTCTTCACTCGGCCCTTAAATTCCGGGGTCCGGGGCAAAGCCCCGAACAACACAACATCAATCCCGCAGTGATTCCTCGCGAAGGCCATCTGCCAGCAAGTTCAACCCAAGGACCAAACTCAGCAAAGCCAGAGCAGGGGCGATCGCCGCATGTGGATAAAGCGACAACAGGCGCCGTCCCGCGTTGATCGTTGACCCCCAATCAGGACTTTCCGATTCCAGCCCGAGGCCAAAAAAGCCCAGGGTTCCAAGAAGGATCGTGGTGTAGCCAATCCGCAAACAGAAATCGACGATCAGCGGGCCACGCGCATTGGGCAGAATTTCCCACAACATGATATACCAAGGCCCTTCGCCACGCGTTTGGGCCGCGGCCACGTAGTCGCGCGTCTTGATGTCGAGCGCCAAGCCCCGGACGATACGAAAGACCGTAGGCGAGTTCACAAAGACCACCGATACAAAGACCACAAGAACACCGGCATCAATATCGAACCCGTCCAGGAAAGCGGGCAGGCCGGGCAAACGGTAAGTGTCCGTTTCGACGATTGCGCCATTGGTGCTTACCAGCGAGAGATAAAGCCATCCAAGAATACCAAGCACTACGATCAATAGCGGCGTTCGCAGCGATGGTTGGGTGTAGAACCTCGAATTCAGCAGGATCGCGACAAAGATCAACGGAAAGACAAAAAGGAACAACGCCATGTAATTCGGAATGCCTGTCAGCACGATCTCCGGTGTGACCAGCAGGTAAAACAGCAGGATGACCGGAAAGGCGAGGATGAGGTTCGCCAGAAATGACAGCACCGTATCCAGCCGCCCGCCGTAGTAGCCTGCAGGCAGACCCAGTGTGATCCCGACCATAAAGGCAAAGAGCGTCGCCAGTGGTGCGATCTGCACCACCACCCAAGAGCCTTTTATCAGCCGGCTGAACACATCGCGTGCAAGGTTGTCACCCCCCAGCAAGAACCATTGGTAATCGCCTTCATCCGCGCCGCGCAGCGGCGTGCCGGGCAGCTTGTTCTTCATGCCGGACACCTGACTTAGGCTGTCATGCGTCACCAGCATATCGAAGACACCGCCAAAGACACCGGTGAGCACCCAGAACAACACGATGGCAAAGCCGATCATGCCAACGGTGCTGTCGAACAGCTTACCGTAAAGGCCCAGCTTGCGCTTGTAGGTAATGGAGGCGGCGAAAATGACGATCAGGCTGATCCAGACGGGCAGGAACTGACGGGCCATACCGCCAAAGATACCTGCGCCCGTGCCCATCAGGATGCCACCCACCAGGTAAACCAGCACCAGCGCGATCAGGGCATAGAACAGATAGCCTGTAATCATACTGATAAAACCGGTAGCCCCCTGATCAGCAGCAAGCGTGCCGTCAGAGCTGACAGCGCGACTGCCTGATACCGGCACCAGTGACGCCAGCAACGACAGCACGATGCTGAGCGCCAACAACCCCAGTACGACGAGAAAGATAATATTCAGCCCGGAAAGCGAGCCCGTCCATGTCAAAGGTTCCATGTCGATGCCCTCCCTTAAGCGATGCGAATGCGCGGGTTGAGATAAACGTAGCCAATATCGGAAATCAGCTGCGTCACCAGAACCACGGCGACTGAAACCACCGAAACTGCCAACAGCAGCTCGATGTCATTGTTGCCTGCGGCCTGTACCAGAAGCCATCCGAAGCCCTTGTAGTTAAAAAGCGTCTCGACAATCACAACACCGTTCAACAGCCACGGAATTTGCAGCATGATGACTGTGAAAGGCGCAATCAGCGCGTTGCGCAATGCGTGTTTGAGCACGATATCAGAGAACTTCACACCCTTAAGGCGCGCCGTGCGAATATATTGCGCGGTCATAACCTCGGCCATAGAGGCCCGCGTCATCCGCGCGATATATCCCATGCCATAAAGCGAAATCGTCAACACCGGCAGGAAGAAATTCCAGAAGTTTGCATCCGCCATCGCAGATGTGGCAGATCCGCGAAACAGCGTTTTACTGTCTATCCAACCCCAATCCGCCAAAAGCGGCGATAATCCGAATTTGGAAGAGGCCAGCAAGGCGATGAAAATGACGCCGGAAACATATTCAGGTGTTGCTGTCGTCGCGATTGAAAACGTCGACAGCGACCTGTCCAGCTTCGATCCTTCGCGCATCCCCGCAAGCACGCCGACCAACAGCGCAGAAGGCACCATCAGCAACAGCACGCACAGCATCAGCTTTCCCGTCAGCGCCAACCGCGTCGCAACTGTGGGCCCGACATCATCCTTAAAGACCGTTGAAAAGCCCCAATCGCCCTGAAGAACACCACAACGGGTAGGGCGTTCGCCTTCCGGTGTGCCTTCGGGATAGCAGCGGCCAAAGGACGTACCGTCTTCTTTCACGGTTTCCCAGCCGGGCAGAACGCCCAACCACTGACCGAATTTGACGGGCAGGGGTTGAAGATAGCCGCGATCGCCAAGATAGGATGAAACAGCTTCATCCGACATCCGGAAGTTGCCTTGGGTTTTGGCGAGCTTTTCAAGGTTTGGATAAAGGTTGGTCAGCCAGAACACGATGAACGTCAGGCACAATGCCGTCAGCAACATCACGCCCAGTCTGCGCAAGATGAATATTCCCATGTAGTGCCCCTGTTGGTGGCTGGGCAGGGTTTATCCCCGCCGGTTATATCGGCCAAAGGCCATCATTAGCTTCCGCGCGCGCCAAAGGCTGCCCGATGGGATCAAAGGTATACGTATCCGGTCCCCCTGTTTCGCAGCATTCGGTGGTGTCTGTCTCGACACTCTTCACGATATGGTCTGCGTCCCTTGGGCTATCAGGCACAATCCCAAAGCCAAGGTCAATGTCTTCTACCGCCGGATTCATGACTTTTTGCGACACGCATCAGGTTTGAAAACGACATTTCTTGAAGATAACTTGGTGGGGTAGAACTGCCCTTTAACGGGTGCCACCACGCAATTTGCTGGGCGTCACACCTGTATGGTGCTGGATAAAGCGGGTGAAGTAGGCGGCCGAGCCGAAGCCCAGGTGGCGTGCGATAGCCTGCGCAGGCTCGGTGGTTTCAAGCAAAAGTCTGCGCGCTTCGTGCAACACCCGCTGGGTTAGCAGATCTGCGGCCGTCTTGCCGGTTGCGGCCTTTACTGCCCTTGTCAGATGTGTGGCTGTTACATCCAACGTCTTGGCATAGTCGGCCATTGGCGCTCCGCTGCGGTATCTATCGGGCAGTAACGCGCAGTACCGCTGGCTGAGGCGCGCAGCGGCATTACGCTTTTCGGGGACGTGCTCATCCTGCATGATCTGGCGGCGCAACCACACCGACATCAGCGCGGCATGGGCCTCAAGCGCGTCCTCTTTCAGGGCAAGGCCCGCTTGTTCTTCACGCAGGGTTGCTTCGATCAGGCCGGTCAGCGCCCCTTGGGTCTGGACTTCGCGTATCCGCAAATGCCGAGGAATTTCCGGCAGGCGAAACGGGCTGCCATCGGGGATTTGCACCACGTGACCGATGCATTGGCGCCCCAGATCCAGCGCGAAAAGCGATCCTGCAGGAATGAACAAAGCATTATGCGCACCGACGCCACGACGCATGCCGTCAAGCAGGACGCGCCCCTGACCACGCGTTACCCAGACCAGCAGGTGCGCATCTCGGTCGTGGGCGAGCTGTACGCGCCAATCGTGGCCTTGAGAAAACTGAGCAAGCGATCTGACCTGAATGCCAGAAGCGGACGACATGAACATATTTGTCGTATAATGTATATTCGTGGCTTGCGAAACAGGCTTCAGAAAGAAATATGATCGCTAAATTGATACCTACGGTAGGCTGATTTTATGCCAGTCAGCCATCTTGCTGCGCATCCACGTCCGCTGCCGTTTGGCAAACTGGCGCGTCGCAATGATGGCCCGTTCGGTTGCTTCTTCCAATGTGGAACGGCCCTCCAGATGGGCCATCAGCTCTGGCACACCGATGGCGCGGTGCGCAGGCAAAGCGGGATCATAGACACTGCGTTGTGCCTCGACTTCTGCCAAAGCGCCCTGCGCCATCATGATGCCGAAACGCTGCGCGATCCGCTGGTTGAGCCAACTTTTCTCGACATCGAAAACTATTCTATGACAGTGCTTCGGCTGAATAAGCGGGGCAGGCGTGTTGTCTTGCCACTCTGCCAGGCCGCGACCGGTGGTTTGTTGCACCTCCCATGCCCGCTGGACGCGGGCACGGTTTGCCGTATCGATGCGCGCCACGGTGGCAGCATCGAGGCTGCCGAGCATTTCGTCACTCTCCAGCCGGTCACCCAGATCACGGATGTCCGCTGGCGTTGTCGGAATATCCGCCAGTCCTTTTGTCAGCGCACTGAAATAGAGCCCCGTGCCGCCTACGATGATCGGCCTTATGCCCGTTTCCAACAGCGCCTTAACCTCGCGCAGCCAATGGCCAGTTGAATACGCCTCTGATGCGGCCACATGGCCATAAAGCGCGTGCGGTGCCTGTGCTTCTTCTTCGACAGAGGGACGCGCCGTGATGACGCGCCAGCAGGCATAGACCTGTGAGGCATCGGCATTCACAATCACGCCTCCCTGGCGGGCGGCAATTTCCAGCGCCAAGGCCGACTTTCCGGATGCTGTCGGGCCCGCAATCAGAACCGGCAGATCAGAGGGGGCAGCGTCAGCAGCCCGCGCAGTCGCGTCAGATATCGGCATTAATATGCGCCCCCCCTTATCGCGCATTGAACATGCCAGTCATTTGCGACATTTTGCGCGAAATTGAAACACCCCTCCGGAAAGGTGCCCCCATGTCTTCAGATCATTCCCAGAAGTCCTTTGACCGCGTCATGCTCAAGATTTCAGGAGAGGCGCTGATGGGAGACCAGGGTTTCGGTCTGCATCCGCCAACGGTCGAACGGATCGCCCGCGAAGTTCAATCGGTACACGAGATGGGCGTAGAGATTTGTATGGTGATCGGCGGCGGTAACATCTTTCGCGGTCTTCAAGGCTCTGCGCAGGGGATGGAGCGTACGACGGCAGACTATATGGGCATGCTTGCTACGGTGATGAACGCGCTCGCGATGCAGTCTTCGCTCGAAAGCCTTGGCATCCACACACGGGTCATTTCCGCGATCACGATGAATGAGGTGGCAGAGCCGTATATCCGCCGCCGCGCCGTGCGCCACCTTGAGAAGAAGCGTGTGTGCATCTTTGCGGCCGGAACAGGAAACCCGTATTTCACTACCGACACCGCTGCGACTTTGCGTGCAAACGAGATGTCTTGTGAAGCAATCTTTAAGGGAACCAAGGTAGACGGTGTTTATGACAAGGACCCGGCCAAGCATGACGATGCCACGCGGTATGACACGGTCAGCTATGATGATGTGCTGCAAAAGCGCCTTGGCGTAATGGACGCCTCGGCGATTGCTCTGGCCCGCGATAATAATCTGCCGATCATCGTGTTCTCGCTGGATGAGCCGGGTGGCTTCCGCGGCATTCTTGCGGGCGAGGGGACATATACCCGCGTCCAAGGCTGATTGAGCGTGTAATTGCCTCGCCGTGTGCGCGGTAAACTGGTCAAACAGTTGCCGCGAGGCACAGAAGGCTATAACAGGTAAGAAACAGGCTTAAGAACAAAATTCCACAGGACAACTCCCCATGTCAGAAGACTTTATGCTGGATACCGACGACCTTGAGCGTCGGATGAATGGTGCCATCGCGTCACTCAGAACCGAATTTGCGTCACTCCGAACGGGTCGCGCGTCCGCCTCCATGCTGGAGCCGGTGATGGTGGATGCCTATGGTTCCATGACGCCGATCAATCAGGTCGGCACCGTGAACGTGCCAGAACCGCGTATGGTAACGATCAACGTTTGGGACAAAGGTCTGGTTGGCAAGGTTGAAAAAGCCATCCGTGAAAGCGGTCTGGGCATAAACCCGCAGCTCAACGGCACGATCATCATGTTGCCGATCCCCGAGCTTAACGAGGAGCGCCGCACCCAGTTGACTAAAGTTGCGGGTACTTACGCTGAAAACGCCCGCGTCTCGATCCGTAACATCCGGCGCGATGGCATGGATCAGATCAAAAAGGCCAAGGCCGACGGCATGTCCGAGGACGATCAGAAGATCTGGGAATCCGAGATGCAGGACCTGACCAACAAATTCACCTCTATGGTGGATGAACAGCTTGAGGTGAAACAAGCGGAGATCATGCAGGTTTGATCCCGCGTCTCAACAGGCATCTAAGTGAGGGGGTTGCGCTGACCATGCGCGGAATTCCGGATCGCAATCAGGAAGTACGGCATCCATGACCCAGCCTGCGAATATTACCGTCGCTGCCCCACATTCACCCGACAGGGTTGAAGGCTGTCCGCGCCATGTTGCCATCATCATGGATGGCAACGGACGCTGGGCCACACAGCGCGGGCGGCCCAGGCTTTTTGGCCATCACGCAGGCGCAAAGCGCGTGCGCGAGATTGTTGAGGCTTGTCCCGATTTCGGTGTCAAATATCTTACCATCTTTGCCTTCTCGACAGAGAACTGGAAACGCACGCAGGTCGAAATCGCTGGTTTGATGAGCCTGTTTCGTCGCTACATCGCCAAAGAGCTCCGCTCATTGCGCGATCGTGGTGTAAGGGTGCGATTCATCGGGGATCGTGACAAGTTGGACGACAAGCTAATCAAGCTGATGAACCAGCTTGAAGAAGCGACTGAGCACAATGACAACGTTAACCTGACGATTGCATTGAACTACGGTGGGCGTGATGAAGTGGCACGGGCGACACAGCGCCTTGCGCAAGACGTGGCATCTGGGCTTCTTGACCCCCACAAGGTGGATGAAGAGACGCTTCCAAAGTACTTAGATACTTATGTTTTGCCCGATCCGGATCTGGTAATCCGTACAAGCGGTGAAGCACGCATTTCAAACTTTCTGCTGTGGCAGTCGGCTTATGCCGAATACGAATTTATCGACACTCTCTGGCCTGATTTCTCGCGTGCGGAATTCGGTGCGCTTTGTGCGGCCTACGGTGGCCGTGACCGTCGCTTTGGCGGTGTGAAAAAGTAAGGAGCTGGGATGAGTACGCAGAACTGGTCTGATCTGAAAGCCCGCATGGGTGCAGGCGCCGCGATGGTGGTGATCGGCCTCGCAGGGATCGCCCTAGGCGGGCATATTTTCCATCTGCTGGTTGCATTGATCTGTGGCACGATGGTCTGGGAGCTAGTCGGTATGCTGCGCCCCGGTGTGAAATATCTTCAGTTGCAGTTGGGGATCCTGACGGGTCTGACGCTGTTCCTTGCCATATATTTACCTGTAGGTCTTGCTTTGCCGTTGTTACTGGCTCCGGCGATGATCGGTTTCGGGACGATGGAGCGGAACCGCACCGTCTACATGAGCTTTTCCGTCATGATCCTGCTGGCAGGCTATGGCATGATGCAGGTGCGTGATGATCTGGGCTTTGGCTGGATGTTGTGGCTTGTTCTGGTTGTCGTTGCCACTGATGTTGTTGGCTATTTTGCGGGACGTATTATCGGTGGTCCGAAATTCTGGCCTGCTGTCAGTCCCAAGAAAACATGGGCGGGCACCATCGCAGGCTGGATAGGTGCAGCGTTTGTGGGGATCTTATTCTCAATCAACACAGGCGCCGGCGTGCAGCTTATGGGCGTCTCCATCGCGGTTTCGATGGCATCGCAGATGGGCGACATCGCGGAATCCGGGATGAAGCGGAAGATGGGCGTCAAAGACAGCTCGAACCTGATCCCCGGACATGGTGGGCTGATGGATCGGTTTGACGGCATGCTGGGTGCGGCGATGTTTTTGCTCGTGATTGGTCGCTTTATCGGCTTCCCGCCCGGTCTGGGTTAGGGCGCGTGCGCAAGGTCAGTATCCTTGGGGCAACGGGTTCCATCGGGCAGAACACCATTGATCTTATTGCCCGCGCACCGCAGGACTATGATGTGGTGGCCCTTACCGGCGCAAATAATATCGCTCAGCTGGCATCGGACGCCATCAAGCTGAAAGCGGATGTTGCGGTAACAGCGGACGAAGCGTTGCTGCCTGACTTGCGTGATGCACTTAAGGGCAGCGGTGTAGAGGCCGCAGCGGGGGCAACGGCCATCACCGAATGTGCGACGCGTCCGGCAGACTGGATTATGTCGGCAATTGTGGGCGCTGCGGGTCTGGCACCGGGTTTGGCCGCGCTGGAGCAGGGATCGACGCTGGCGCTCGCCAACAAGGAATCGCTCGTTTGCGCGGGGTCATTGATGCTTGAGACTGCCCGCGCAAATGGCACCCGGATCCTGCCGGTAGACAGCGAGCATTCCGCCATTTTTCAGGCGCTGATCGGCGAGCAGATGTCAGCGGTCGAACGGATAATTATTACTGCCAGCGGCGGCGCGTTCCGTGATTGGCCAATTGAAGAACTGGCCGGTGCCACACTGGATCAGGCGTCAAGCCATCCTAATTGGGACATGGGGCAGCGGATTACGATCGATTCCGCCTCCATGTTCAACAAAGCAATGGAAGTCATTGAAACACATGAGTTCTTTGACATTTCTGCCTCACAGATTGAAGTCATCGTCCACCCGCAGTCCTTGATCCATGCCTTGGTGGGGTTCGCCGACGGTGCGCTTATGGCCCATGTGGGACCGCCCGATATGCGTCACGCGATCGGCTTTGCGCTTCATTATCCCGACCGCAGGCATTTGCCCGTGGAACGGCTTGATCTTGCGTCAATCGGCACCTTTGATTTCCGTGCACCCGATGAGCAACGCTGGCCCGCGTTGCGTCTTGCCCGTGAAACGATGGAGGCTGGTGGCATGATGGGCGCGGTCTTCAACGCAGCCAAGGAAACAGCGCTGGATGGCTTCATTGCAGGCACGATAAATTTTGTGCAGATGGCAGAAGTTGTAGAGCAGGCGATGGCCCATATGAGTGCATCAGACGGACACATTGATGCCACCATGACCCTTGATAACGTGTTGGAAGTAGACCATCTGGCACGTAAGGCTGCACAAGCGGCCATTCACAGTAGAGCAGGGTAGCGTTTTGGATATTGTTGGGCTGTTGCCGCAATTTGGCGGTTTGATCTGGACTTTGGTTGCGTTTGTCGTGGCACTTTCGGTAATCGTGGCGATCCATGAATACGGCCACTACATCGTCGGGCGCTGGTGCGGCATCAAGGCTGATGTGTTTTCGCTGGGTTTCGGTCCGGTGCTGTGGTCAGGCACGGACAAACGCGGCACGATCTGGCAAATAGCGGCACTTCCCTTTGGCGGCTATGTCAAATTTGCAGGTGATGCCAACGCTGCATCCGGCAAAGACGAGGCTGCGATGGCTGCTGTGGCTGATGATCCGAAAGCGGCACGTCACACCATGCATGGTGCCCCGCTTTGGGCGCGCGCGCTGACCGTGGCTGCCGGACCTGCGTTCAACTTTGCCATGTCGATCCTGATCTTTTTTGCTGTGGCTTTTTCTACAGGCGTGGCACGTGACCCGTTGACCGTTGGCGAAGTACGGGCATTGCCGCAAGGCGCGGGCGAACTCATGGCGGGTGATGAAATCGTCGCTGTTGAAGGCACTGCAATTCCGGACTCTGATCCAGCCTATAGCACCTTTGTTCAGTCGCTCCCCAAGGAGCCGATATTGACATATGATGTGCGCCGCGAGGGGCGTGAAATTTCCGTTCAAGGACCGTATCTGCTGCCGCCTCTGGTGCTGCAAGTTGTGCCACAATCTGCGGCAATCTCTGCCGGATTGCGCCCCGGTGACGTTATCACAGGCATCGAGGGAGAAGATGTATACGCATTTTCCCAGCTGAAAGACGCAGTGGAAAGTTCGGAAGGTGCCCCTTTGGCGCTGACAGTCTGGCGCGAGGGCGAAACGCTCAACTTCCAGATGACCCCCAAATCCGTGGACGAGCCACAGGCGGACGGGTCGTTCAAGCGAGCCTTGCGGATCGGTATCTCCGGCGGCATGGCGTTTGAGGCAGCGACTGACACGCCGGGTGTGGGTGAGGCGCTGGTTGGCGGTGTAGAGAACACATGGCGGATCATCACCGGCTCTATCAACGGTCTGCGCGAAATGATTGTCGGCAACATCAGCACATGTAATCTGAGCGGTCCTGTCGGCATTGCGCAGGCGTCAGGTGCGATGGCGAGCCAGGGTGCCACGTCCTTCATCTACTTTATTGCTGTACTGAGTACCGCCGTTGGCCTGCTGAACTTGTTCCCTGTACCGGCGCTCGATGGCGGACATCTGACTTTCTACGCTTATGAAGCGGTGACTGGTAAGCCACCAAGCGACAAGGCGTTGCGCGTATTGATGACCATCGGTCTGGCGCTGGTTCTGTCGCTGATGGTTTTCGCACTAGGAAACGACCTGTTCTGTCCCTGATCGGGGTAGGGCAACCGCCCTGGAACATCCAATAAGATGTCCTGAAAAATTGGAGATAAGGCAAAATGCCTTATTCTCGCCGCATTCTGTCAAACGAGTGCCTTATTCTGTCGTTAAGTCTTCTTCAAACCTGAGGAAAATACGATGCAAACCATCCAAACTTCATATCGCGGCCTGAGCCTGCTTCTGGATCTCAACTGGGACCGTGCGCTCTATATCGCGACAATCGCGTTGGCGCTTGCGGCCGGTGCGTTCATCGGTACGCTTTAAGCGCCCGATCCCTCGATATTGACGAAAATTTGAAATGCACTGCTTGATGTAGTGCATTTTTGGCCGTCTTGGTTTTGACAATCCATGCTACCTCCCGTACTCAGGATTTCAATGAAGTCTAAAGAGTGGGTTGTAACCATGGGACTGAGCACGCGGGGCGGTGTGCCTTTTGAGCAGGCAAAGCCGACAAATTATCGTAACGCAATTCGCAGCGCATCGTTTAGTGTTCTGTTATCAGTGGCTTGGCTGGTGCCTGGTGCGCCGGTAGATGCGCAGCAGTATCAATTCAACAGCGTACAGATCAACGGCAACGAACGGATCGGCGATGCCGCCATCCTGCGTCAGGCCGGAATCAGTCGTGGTCAGCGGGTCTCTGGCGGGCAACTCAATGACGCGTTTCAATCGCTACAGTCCTCCGGTTTGTTCGAAACCGTAGAGATTGAGCCGCGCGGTGGCACCCTCGTTATCAACGTGGTTGAGCTGCCAACGGTTAATCGCGTCCGGTTTGAAGGCAACCAACGGATCAAGGATGATGCCTTGGGTGCGCTGGTCGAGACAACAGAGCGGCGCGTGTTTAATCCGGCACAGGCCGAGGCTGATGCCGCTGCCATCGCAGAGGCCTATAGTGCCGATGGCCGTGTCGCAGCCCGCGTGCAGCCACGCATCATCAAACGCAATCAGAACCGTGTTGATCTGGTGTTTGAAATCTTCGAAGGCGACAACGTCGAAGTCGAGCGGCTGAGCTTTGTGGGCAACCGCAAGTATTCCGACCGTCGTCTGCGTCGCGTTCTGGGCACCAAACAGGCCGGACTTTTCCGCCGTCTGGTCCGCCGCGATACATTTCGTGAAGAACAGGTTGATGTGGACAAGCAGTTGCTGCGTGATTTCTATCTGTCGCGCGGGTATGTCGATATGCGCACAACGGCTGTGAACGGTGAACTGACACAAGAGCGTGACGGCTTTTTCGTATCCTACAACATCACCGAGGGTCAGCAGTTCAAATTTGGCGCGATCGATCTTGTTTCTGAGATGCCGAATGTTGATGCAGCAGCATACCGCAAAATCGTCAAAGTACGCCCCGGTGCCATCTATTCCCCGACGATTGTAGAAGCGGATATCGCCCGTCTTGAACGTCAGGCTATCCGTGATGGTGTCGACTTTATGCGCGTTGAACCACGCGTGACCCGCAACGAACGTGACCTGACGCTGGACGTGACTTACGTCATCAGCCGCGGTGAGCGTGTCTTCGTCGAGCGGATCGACATTGAGGGCAACACAACAACGCTCGACCGCGTTGTGCGCCGTCAGTTCGACAGCGTTGAAGGCGACCCCTTCAATCCGCGCGAAATCCGTCAGGCGGCAGAGCGTATCCGCGCCCTCAACTACTTTGAAACTGCCGAAGTGAATGCCCGCGAAGGCAGCAGCGGCGAGCAGGTTGTCATCGACGTTGACGTTGAAGAAAAACCTACCGGCTCGCTCAACTTTGGTGGCTCATTCTCAAGCAGCGACGGTTTCGGTGTCGCAATCAGCTTTGCCGAAGAGAACTTCCTCGGGCGCGGCCAGCGGCTTGCCCTGACGGTTTCGACCGCCTCCGAGGCCACGCGTTATGGTCTTAATTTTGTTGAGCCGTCCTTCCTTGGCCGCGATGTGGCGCTTGGTCTGAACATCGATTATGCCGAAACCAGCTCAAGCTTTGCGTCCTTTGATACCAACCGGTTGATTTTTCAGCCGTCTTTGGCGTTCCCGGTCAGCGAAAACGGACGTTTACAGCTGCGGTACACAGCAGAAGAAATCGAAGTACTTGAGCGCGATCCGATCGAGCATGGGCTGACAATTGCGGATGATATTGCGGCAGGGCCGCAATGGTCCTCCGCCATCGGCTATGAGTATACTTATGACACCCGCCGCACAGGTCTCGACCCGACTGCTGGCGTTTTGTTCCAGTTCAGCCAGGATTTCGCCGGGTTGGGTGGCGATAGCCGGTTCATCAAATCTGTAGGCCGTGTGACTGGCGAAAAACGGATTTTCAATGAGGAAGTGACCCTGCGTGCAACGCTTGAGGGGGGGGCACTGGCATGGATGGAAGGCAACAGCCGTGTTGTCGATCGCTTCGTGCTCGGCCCTTCCATCATACGCGGGTTTGAGCCTGGCGGCATTGGTCCACGGGATGTAAGCGGCACTGCGGATGACCCTCTGGGCGGTAACCTGTATGTGGCGGCCCGGTTTGAGGCTGAATTCCCCCTTGGTCTGCCAGAGGAATACGGGATTTCCGGCGGCGTCTTCTACGATGTTGGCAACCTTTGGGATTTGGACGACGTGAACTTTAACGGCGGCGATATTCAGGGTGAGGGTGGATCATTCCGGCACGTCATCGGTTTATCACTTTTCTGGGAAACCCCCGTTGGTCCGTTGCAGTTCAACGTATCCAAAGCGTTGAAGAGCGAAGAGTTCGATAAAGAGCAGTCCTTTGAGGTTACGCTTCGTACCCAGTTCTAATCCGGTGAAAGCCTGCGCAACCCTTTGTTACGCCGCCCTTTTTGTGACGGGACAGCCGTCCGCAACCATTGCCCAGCAGACGTCCGCCCAATCGGGATTGGAGCGTGGCAGCATTGTCAGTGCGGTACTGACCATCGATTCAGAGCGGCTGTTTCTGGAAAGCGCCTTTGGCCAGCGGGTTGCCGCCGAAGTCGAAGAGCAAGGCGAGCAGATTGCGACGGAGAACCGCAGGATCGAAGCGGAACTTGAGGCAGAGGAAAAGCGGCTTACCGATTTGCGCGCGACGATGGCACCCGAGGAGTTTCGCGCGCTCGCAAACGAATTTGACGAAAAAGTCCAGCGGACCCGCACCGCGCAGGCTGCAAAGGGTCGCGCATTGAATGAGCTGCTTGAGAAGGAACGCGAAGTATTTCTGGCCGCAGCGGCACCCGTTATGGAACGACTGATGAGCGATGCCGGTGCTACGGTGATCCTTGAACAGCGCTCGGTCTTTGTCAGTGCTTCTGCGATCGAGATCACCGATGACGCCATCGCGCTGCTGGATGAAACGTTGGGCAGCGGCGAATAAACTGAAACGCGCACAGGCACCGTGCACACCGCTTGCCCCGTTTGCGTGGAATTGATAGCCGTGTTGCACGCCTTGCAATCTAAAGGACACCGCATGAGCCAAGACGCCTCTTCCGAATTGAAACGCGCCGACATTCAGATGATCCAGCGCATCCTGCCGCATCGCTACCCGTTTTTGCTGGTCGATAAGGTAGAAGAAATCTCCGGCACTGAATCGGCGGTCGGTTACAAGAACGTCACGATGAACGAGCCTCATTTTCAGGGCCATTTTCCGGGCACCCCGATCATGCCGGGCGTCACAATCGTTGAAGCGATGGCGCAGACAGCCGGTGTCATGATCGGTGTTGCGCTCGACCAGATGGACAAGGAAATGCTGATCTATTTCATGTCCATCGATAACTGCAAGTTCCGCCGTAAGGTCGTGCCGGGCGACGTTCTGCGGATGGACCTCAAGACGGTACGCGGCAAAGCGGGCGGCAAGGTATGGCGCTTTTCCGGTGTTGCGACTGTTGACGGCGAAATGGCGGCCGAAGCCGAATTTATGGCGATGCTGGACCTTCCTAAATGAGCAATATTCACCCCTCTGCGGTCATTGAAGAGGGTGCCCGTATCGACCCGACCGCAAAGGTCGGGCCGTTTTGTCTGGTAGGCAAAGATGTCGTCCTGCGCGCGCATGTCGAGCTGAAAAGCCATGTCGTTGTGACCGGCATCACGGATGTCGGTGAAGAAACCGCGATCTTTCCTTTCGCCGTCATCGGAGAGATTCCGCAGGATCTGAAGTTTAAAGGCGAGGCGAGCCGCCTTGAGATCGGCAAGCGCAACCGCATTCGCGAGCATGTGACAATGAACTGCGGTACCGAAGGTGGTGGCGGCCTGACCAAGGTGGGTGATGACGGCTTGTTCATGGCCGGATGCCACATTGCCCATGACGCGATCCTCGGTGATCGGGTCATCGTGGTCAATTCCGTCGCTGTTGCAGGTCACTGCATCATCGAAGACGACGTGATTATTGGCGGACTTTCGGGCATTCACCAGTTTGTTCGTGTTGGCAAAGGGGCGATCATCGGTGCCGTCACCATGGTGACGAACGATGTCATTCCTTACGGTCTGGTACAGGGCCCACGTGGCGATCTGGACGGACTTAACCTTGTGGGGCTCAAACGCCGCGGTGTCGCGCGCAGCGATATCACTGCCCTCAGAGCGGCGTTTCAAATGCTGGCGCAGGGCGAAGGGACTTTCCATGACCGTGCACAACGGTTGGGCGACGAAACAGAAAGCCCCTATGTGCGCGAAATCGTCGATTTTGTCATGGCCGACACCGGCCGCCACTTCTTGACACCGAAATGACGCTGGCGCTGATCACCGGTCGCGGCAACCTGCCGGTGCAGGTGGCAAATGCGCAGGAAACGCCGCCACTGATCTGCGCCTATGAAGGCGTGCCGCCAGAGCATCTGGAGACCGACCTTACCTTCCGGCTTGAGACATTGGGCACGCTGTTGGTGGCTTTAGGTGAGAAGGGCGTCACGCACGTTTGTTTCTGTGGCGCGATTGACCGCCCTAAACTCGACCCGGCCAAGCTGGATGCCGAAACGATGCCGCTCGTGCCACTGTTCCAGAAGGCTCTGGCAGCAGGCGACAATGGCGCACTACAGGTTCTCAAAGAGATATTCGAGCAAACCGGCTTTGAGGTCGTGGGCGCAGACACACTGCTGCCTGATCTGGTTGCAGAGCAGGGCGTGCTTTCCGCAGCTTGGCCTGATGCCCAGATGCGCCGCGACGCCGCACGTGGTGAGGCTGTGCTGGCAGGCATGGCACCGCTCGACATCGGGCAGGCCTGTGTCATCGGTGCGGAGCAGGTTCTGGGCGTTGAGAGCTTTGGCGGTACCGACCACTTGCTGAGAACGCTACCGGCCAAGGCTGGCGAAATGCGTGCAATTCTATGCAAGGGACCAAAGATCGGCCAGATCAGGGAAATTGACATGCCGACCATTGGTCCCGCAACTATCGAAGCTGCCCATGCTGCCGGTCTTGCCGGTGTGATCGTGGATGCTGGCGACGTGATTGTTCTTGATCCCGAACGCTGCGCGAAACTTGCCGATGACTTCGGACTGGTGCTTTGGGCGCGGAGCGGGGGGACCACGTGAAGGTCTTCATCCTCGCGGGGGAGCCTTCGGGCGACAAACTTGGTGGTGCCTTGATGGCAGGTCTGCGCCAGCTCCGGTCCGATGTGGTTTTTCAAGGTATCGGTGGCCCTTTGATGACAGCGGAGGGGCTGCAAAGCCGTTTCGACATGTCCGAATTGTCTGTGATGGGACTGGCCGAAATCCTGCCCAAGTATCGCGCCTTGATGGCCCGCATCAACCAGACAGCAGCGGCTGTCGTTGATATGACACCCGATGTATTGATCACCATCGATAGCCCCGATTTTTCGTTGCGTGTGGCGCGAAAGGTCAAAGAACGCAGCTCTGTGCGTTGTGTGCATTACGTGGCACCTACCGTCTGGGCGTGGCGGTCCGGTCGGGCCGAGAAAATGTCCCGTTATGTGGATCAGGTACTGGCCCTTTTGCCGTTCGAGCCGCCCTATATGGAAGCGGCGGGTATGCGGTGTGATTTTGTGGGCCATCCGGTGGTGGCTGAACCCGTCGCCACCCATGCACAGGGACAAGCGTTTCGGGAAACGCACCAGATCGGTGACGCCCCGTTGCTGCTGGTCCTGCCGGGATCGCGGCAAAGTGAGGTCACACGCTTGGGTCCAGTGTTCCAGCAGGTGGTCGAGCGTTTGACGCAAGCGCGCCCCGACATGCGCGTTGTCATCCCGGCGGCGGCACCTGTCGTCGGGACGATCCGCAGGCTGGTACAGAACTGGTCGGTGCCGCCAGTCGTGCTTAATCCGCTTGATGTTGATACGGCTGACCCGCTTGCGGACAAACGCGCCGCGTTTAGGGCAGCAGACGTGGCGGTGGCGGCCTCGGGCACCGTGTCGCTTGAACTGGCCGCCAGCGGGACTCCGATGGTGATCGCCTATGACATGAACTGGATCAGCCGGCAGATCATCGGCCGTATGGTCAAGGTCGACACAGTCACGCTGGTTAATCTGGTTTCTGACACACGCGCGGTGCCCGAATTTATCGGTGCCAACTGCAGGCCCGGACCCATCGCTGCAGAGGTGTTAAAGGTTCTGGAAGATCCCTCTGCACAGCTTGCAGCGATGGCGACCACGATGGAGCTTCTGGGGCAGGGCGGCACACCGCCGGGCCTGCGTGCTGCTGAGGCTGTCCTGAACGGCGTGGCGCAATAGGAAGATACGATCAGCCTTTGTGAATCCATCCGCCGCCAAATATGCGCGTGCTCTCGGGATCATAAAACACACAAGCCTGCCCGGGTGACACACCTTCCTCCGGTGTCAAAAGCTCGACCTCTGCAGTGGTGTCTGACAACGGCCGCAGAATTGCATCACGGGGCGGGCGTGTGGACCGCACGCGCACCGCAATCGGCCATTCGGGACGTGATGTCATCGGCGCGTCCCCAAGCCAATTGATTTCGCGCACAGGAATGGTCCGTGTAGCGAGCATCTCTTTGGGCCCGACAACAACCTCTTTCCGGTCCGCATCCAAACGCACAACATAAAGCGGATCAGCAAGTCCGCCGATACCCAACCCACGACGTTGCCCAATGGTGTAGTGAATGATCCCCTCGTGCTGCGCGAGGATGTTGCCATCCGTATCCACGATATTGCCGGGATCGGCCGCCTCTGGCCGCAGCTTGCGGATGACGGATGCGTAATCCCCGTTCGGCACAAAGCAGATGTCCTGACTGTCGGGCTTCATTGCGACGCCCAGACCGTATTTTTCTGCCAGCGCACGGGTATCGTCCTTTGACGGCAGGTGGCCTAGCGGGAAGCGTAGGTAATCTAGCTGTTCGTGCGTCGTCGAGAACAGAAAATAGCTCTGGTCCCGGCCTGCATCGGCAGCGCTGTGCAACTCTGGTCCGTTTTCGCCCATTTTGCGCTGGATGTAATGTCCGGTCGCCATGCAATCGGCCTCAAGATCACGGGCGGTTTCCAGCAGGTCTTTGAACTTCACTCGCTCGTTACACCGGATGCAGGGCACAGGTGTGGCACCGCCCAGATAGCTATCGGCAAATTCGTCGATCACGGCGTCCTGAAAGATATTCTCGTAGTCCAGCACATAGTGTGGAAATCCCATATCCTCAGCCACCCGCCGCGCATCATGGATGTCGATACCGGCACAACAGGCACCCTTTTTGGCCAGCGCGGCACCATGATCATAAAGCTGGAGGGTGACCCCCACCACATCATAGCCTTCCTCGGCCAACATCGCGGCCACCACGGAGCTGTCCACCCCGCCGGACATGGCAACAACCACGCGCGTGTCGGCTGGGGCTTTGGCAAAACCAAGCGAATTCAGCGGTGGGGTCTGATCAAGTGGCATAACGGTCTCCGGGGTGTGATAGCTGCGAATATAGGAAAATCTTAGATACTCACAAGGGGCGGCTTCATGCGGTGTTAAGGGCGAAAAGGCAAATGTGCCACCTGCGTAGTGATGAAAGTTGTCTGATGTATCTGAAAAAAGTTGACGGCCCCCGATCGGTCACGCTGGCAGACGGCACCGTGATGAGCCAGGCCGATCTGCCACCGGCCAGCACCCGGCGCTGGGTCGCGTCGCGCAAGGCCTCTGTGGTGCGTGGGGTGGTATATGGCCTGATTAGTCAGGCAGAGGCGCTTGAACGGTATGCGATCAGTGAAGAGGAATTTCTTGAATGGGTCCGTGCAGTAACGGAGCACGGAGAGGCTGCGTTGAAGGCCACAACCCTGCAAAGGTATAGACAACCTTAAGTTGTTTGTGTACTTAATCCACTTACGGTAACGGGTGGTTAACCTTTTTTGTTCACGATCCAGTCCAACGGCGATGATGTCCAATCGGAGAAACTGAATGCGTGTACTGCTTGTCGAAGATGATCCCACTACCTCACGCAGCATCGAATTGATGCTGACACATGCCAATCTGAACGTCTATGCAACGGACCTTGGCGAAGAGGGGATCGATCTGGCGAAACTCTATGATTATGATCTGATTTTGCTGGACCTCGACCTGCCGGATATGAACGGACATGAAGTTTTACGCCAACTGCGCCTCAGCCGGATTGAAACACCGATCCTGATCCTTTCCGGCTCTGACGACACCGAGAATAAGATTAAGGGATTTGGTTTCGGTGCCGATGATTATCTGACCAAACCCTTCCACCGTGAGGAACTGGTCGCCCGTATTCACGCGATCATTCGCCGCTCGAAAGGGCACTCACAATCTGTCATCGAAACAGGGCAGATCGCGGTCAATCTGGATGCCAAGACCGTGAGCGTTGAAAATCAGGCAGTTCACCTAACAGGCAAAGAATATCAGATGCTTGAACTCCTCAGCTTGCGCAAGGGCACAACCTTGACCAAGGAAATGTTCCTTAATCACCTCTACGGCGGTATGGATGAGCCTGAACTCAAAATCATCGACGTCTTTATTTGTAAACTTCGCAAGAAGCTGAGCACGGCAACCGGCGGTGAGAACTACATCGAGACTGTCTGGGGCCGTGGCTATGTCCTGCGTGATCCCGATCCTGCGGTGATGTCCATGGCTGCATCTGCCTGAGCAGGGTTGCTGAGCAGCTGATTTATAATTGTATTTATAAGTTTGGCGATGGATTGATCCAAATGCGTTTATGGCATGAACTGGTCTAGTCTGAAATCCGGCTAGACCTGCTTTGCTCTGCGACCTATCTGTACACCTGATACACTTGCGAGAGCGAGCACGGCAGGGGCAGCGCGGATGACATTAGAGATTGCGGTAGACAAACTGACGGAAAAAGAAGCCAAGCAGGAGCTTTCGCGCCTTGCCGAGCTTTTGGGTCAGGCGAATACCGACTATCATACCAAAGACAATCCGGTGTTGTCGGACGCCGAGTATGATGCGCTTAAACGCCGTAACGCAGCGATTGAGGAACGGTTCGCATCGCTCAAGCGGGGGGATAGCCCTTCCGATCAGGTTGGTGCACCGCTTGCCGAGGGTTTTTCCAAGATCACGCACAAGGTTGCGATGCTCTCGCTGGGTAACGCATTCGATCCGGAAGATGTGGCGGAATTCGACGGGCGTATCCGGAAGTACCTCGGACTGGATGCAGAAGCGCCGCTCGCCTATACGGCGGAGCCGAAGATTGACGGGTTGTCGCTGTCTCTGCGGTATGAGGGTGGCACACTTATCCATGCCGTGACCCGTGGTGACGGTGCCACTGGCGAGAATGTCACCGCGAATGCGCGGACAATTGATGATATTCCTGAACAGATTGAGGATGCGCCCGACGTTCTTGAGGTGCGCGGCGAAGTCTACATGAGCCACGCTGATTTTGACGCTCTGAATGTGCGACAAGAGGCAGCAGGCGGCAAACCCTTCGCCAATCCACGAAATGCGGCGGCCGGCTCCTTGCGACAGCTTGATAGCAGCATCACCAAATCCAGACCGCTCAAGTTTTTCGCCTATGCATGGGGTGATCTGTCGGCCCCGCTTGCGGCGACGCAAAAGCAGGCTATAGCCCGACTTGCCGAACTGGGCTTCGTCACCAATCCTCTCACCGCTCTGTGCAATAGTCCCGAGGAGATGCTCGCGCATTATCGCGACATCGAAGAGAAACGTGCGACCTTGGGCTATGATATCGACGGTGTGGTCTACAAAGTCGATGATCTGGGACTACAGGACCGGTTGGGTTTTAGGTCCACCACGCCCCGCTGGGCCATTGCGCATAAATTTCCGGCTGAACTGGCATGGACATGGCTCACAGGCATCGACATTCAGGTGGGCCGAACCGGTGCCCTGTCACCGGTGGCGAGACTGCAACCTGTTACAGTTGGTGGTGTTGTTGTTTCCAATGCGACACTTCACAACGAGGACTACATCAAGGGATTGGACAGCAAGGGTGCTGTCATTCGCGACGGCAAGGACATCCGCGTGGGCGATTGGGTACAGGTCTACCGTGCCGGTGATGTGATCCCCAAGGTTGCTGATGTTGATCTTTCCAAAAGGGACGCCGCCGCCGAAGCTTTCGCTTTTCCTGATAAATGCCCCGAGTGTGGCAGCGACGCGATCCGCGAACCGGGCGACGCTGTCCGTCGTTGCACTGGCGGTCTCATTTGTCCTGCGCAAGCGGTCGAGAAGTTGAAGCACTTCGTTTCCCGCGCGGCTTTTGACATTGATGGGATGGGAGCAAAACAGGTCGAGCAATTCTATGCGGACGGTTGGATTGCGGAGCCTGCCGACATCTTCACTTTGAAAGAGCGTTACGGCAGCGGGATGCAACAGCTCAAGAACCGCGAGGGTTGGGGCGAAAAATCTGCAGCAAATCTTTTCGACGCCATTGAAGACAAACAGAGAATACCACTCGACCGGCTTATATTCGCGCTTGGTATCCGCCACGTAGGCGAGGCCGCCTCGAACCTTATCGCGCTGCACTTCGGTGATTGGCCTACGTTTGAGGCCGCAATGGCAGAGGCCGCCGTAGCCGACAGTCCGGCATGGCAGGATCTTATCGGCATCGATGGCGTGGGCAGCGTCATGGCAGGTTCCTTGGTGAGCGCCTTTGCACAGGAGCGTGAAAGAGCATCAATTGACCGTCTGGTGGCCGCGTTGGATGTGCAACCCGTCTCTCGTCCCGACACCTCTGGCAGCCCCGTTGCGGGCAAGACGGTGGTGTTTACAGGTACGCTCACCCAGATGACCCGTGCAGAAGCAAAGGCCCGTGCAGAGCGTTTGGGTGCCAAAGTATCGGGTTCTGTCAGCGCAAAAACGGATATTCTGATCGCCGGACCGGGTGCCGGATCAAAAGCCAAGAAAGCTGCCGAATTGGGCGTTGAGACAATGGATGAGGACGGCTGGCTGCGCCTGATTTCTGACCTATGAAGGGCAGGCCCGAACCGCTTTTTCCGCTTTTTGCGGGGCTCGAAACGCTCACCGGCATCGGCCCGAAAACCGCGCAGCATTTCGCTCAGCTTAATGTGTTGGCACCACGTGACCTGCTGTTTACGCTGCCCTATTCGGGCATTGACCGCAGTCTGCTTCAGACGGTCAAGGATGCGCTGCTGCCCGATACATTGACGGTCGCCGTTACCATCGGTGCCCATCGGCCCTCGCGCACCAAAGGCGGTGCTTACAGAATTCATGTGGAGGACGCGGAAACCGGTTTTCAGCTTGTCTATTTTCATGCGCATGGAGACTATCTGAAACGGCAAATGCCGGAAGGGTCTCGCCGGATTGTCTCAGGCAGAGTTGAGCTTTTTGATGGCATAGCCCAGATGGTGCACCCGGATTTTGCCGTGGCTGAAGACGCAGCTGATGATATTCCTGCTTTTGAGCCGGTGTATCCGCTTACCAGCGGGATTACGCAAAAACTGATGTTCAAAGCCACCCGCGCGGCCGCTGCGCTTGTGCCCGAGATGGGCGAATGGATTGATCCTGAGCAGAAGAAGCGCAGCGAGTGGCCGGATTTTGCGCAAGCAATAGCACAGGCGCATGAGCCGGCTTCGATGCAAGATGTGTCGGCAACAGCGCCTGCGCGGGAACGCCTAGCCTATGACGAGCTTTTCGCCCATCAGATCACATTGGCCCTCGCGCGTCAGAAGGAACGCCGCAAAAAAGGCAAAGCAACCAAAGGTGACGGGCATCTGCGAGAGCGTGTTCTTGAATCTTTGCCGTATGATCCAACCGGTGCGCAAAGCCGTGCGATCGAAGAGATCACACAGGATATGGCAGGCACTCAACGGATGAACCGGCTATTGCAAGGCGACGTCGGTGCAGGCAAGACCCTGGTCGCCTTTATGGCGCTTCTTGCCGCTGTCGAAGCCGGCGGTCAGGGCGTTTTGATGGCACCGACGGAAATTCTGGCACGCCAACACCTACAAGGTTTGCGACCCTTGGCAGAAGAAGCAGGTGTTGTTCTGGAAATTCTGACGGGGCGCGATAAGGGCGCGGAGCGTCAGGCCAAACTTGCCGCTCTGGCGCGGGGCGCAATTCAGGTGTTGGTCGGAACGCACGCGGTATTTCAGGCAGACGTGGCTTTTGACGATCTTCGCCTTGCCGTGGTCGATGAACAGCACCGCTTTGGCGTACGGCAACGGTTGGAGCTTGGGCGCAAGGGGGATCGTGCGGATGTATTGGTGATGACTGCCACACCGATCCCGCGTTCATTGGCATTAGCGCAATATGGTGACATGGACGTCTCTGTGCTGGATGAAAAGCCACCGGGACGCCAACCGATCAAAACTGCGCTTGTGAGCACAGACAAGCTGGATCAGGTGGTAGAGCGCCTGCGTGCAGCGGTCGCTGAGGGACGGCAATGTTATTGGGTTTGCCCGCTGGTTGAAGAAAGCGAAGTGTCAGACCTGATTGCGGCTGAGGAGCGGTTCAAGCGCCTGCGTGCTGCTTTGGGTGAAGGGGTCGTTGGTCTGGTGCACGGACAAATGCCGCCCACTGACAAGGACGCAGCGATGCGCGCTTTTCAGAACGGCGAAACGCAAGTTCTGGTCGCGACCACTGTGATCGAAGTAGGCGTGGACGTACCGAATGCGACCATCATGGTGATCGAACGGGCGGAAACCTTTGGGTTGGCGCAGTTGCACCAGCTGCGCGGAAGGGTCGGGCGCGGGCAGGGGGCGTCAACCTGCTTGCTGATGTACCAACACCCGATTGGTGAAACCGGCAAGCAGCGCCTGGAGGTTCTGCGCGAAACCGAAGACGGGTTCATTATTGCCGAAACAGATTTGAAGATGCGTGGCACTGGTGATCTGATCGGGACAGCGCAGTCAGGCGTGCCCCGTTTTCGTGTCGCAGACCTTGAACGACAGGCCGCACTGATGGCCACAGCACAGTCGGATGCCCGCAAGCTGCTAAACGATGATGCCGATCTGTCATCACCGCGCGGACAGGCCGCGCGTGTTCTGTTGTGGCTCATGCGACAGGACGAGGCAATTCGTTTGATTTCAGTCGGTTAAGATTCCGAATTTCACTTTGTTCGCAAATGTTCTCAAAAAGTTCTTTACATGACGTGAAGAAAATGAGAACAAAGAAGCAACAAAGACGGAGGTTAACATGACAACGTTCAAGACACTCAAATCCATCGCGACACGGTCTCAGGACACATTGTTGCAGGATGCCATCGGTGCGGCAGCGCTGATAGTGATGCTCGTTGTTGGTTTGCACCTGCCTGCTTTTGTTTGATTTCTGCCTGCGCTCTCATGCCGCTACATTTCGCATCTGTCCCACTTTGATGCTGCCGTCCGATACTGCCTGTCTTGGATTGGCTCGGGGTTCTACCTCAGAGGTGTAGATCGGGTCCCACATGAGAAACGCTTTCCTTGCGCCGCCATCCTTTTGGATGTGCGGCGTTTTTTTTGCATCCGACGTTCTTGGAGTTGTTTAGGGCTGTTCTTTTGCTTCGGAAGGCAGGCCATCTTGCATGGTCTGCGCCATCGCCTCTGCGATCGCTTCTATGCTCAGCAGGATGGACGCATGGCGGTTTTTGTATTCCACAGCAGGGGTCAGGACTTCGAAACCGTCGAAAGGTGCATCAGGCACCGGGCCACCGGATTTAAGCATCGCACGCAGTTGGTCGCGGGCATTCTCGATCTGCACCAGTGTGGCCCCAAGAGCTGCGCCACCGGTCACTGCCGCTGCCGCTTGTCCCAATGCACAGGCTTTGACGTCCTGACCGAGATCAACCAGCTTGCCGTCTTTTACGCACACATCGACAGTAACGGCAGATCCGCACAGAGGAGAGCGGCGTTTCACAGTCGCATCCGGTTGGTCGAGCCTGCCCAGATGCGGGATCTCGGCTGCGAGCGCCAGAATGCGCGCAGAATAAAGTTTGATGAGATCCGTATCGCCTGACATCGCTGTTCCCTTTCACCGATCTACCTTACATAAACCCCACATCCGCAGATGCAAAAACTAATTGAGAAAGATGCGCCGATGGCTTTTGACCCAACCACCCTTCGCTTTAACGAGGCAGGGCTGATCCCCGCCATCGCCCAGGACGCCACAAGCGGTGATGTGCTTATGCTGGCGTGGATGAACGCGGACAGCATCGCCCAAACCCTTTCGAGTGGTAAGGTAACTTATTGGAGCAGGTCGCGCGCCGCTTTCTGGATCAAGGGGGAGACCAGCGGCAATGTCCAAGAGCTGGTAGAGCTGCGGTTCGATTGCGATGAGGATTGCCTGTTGGTGCTGGTCAATCAAACAGGACCAGCCTGCCACACAGGAAGGCCGAATTGCTTTTACCGCGCTGTGCGGGATGGCGATGTAGTCGAAATTTCCAGCCCTGTCTAATCTTCTTTAGAACTTGAGATATGGCTCTCAACCGGTTGTAAGGGAACGAATTTCTGAAACGCTTTTGCCTTCGTTTCGGTATAGCGCGATAGCGCGGGCGTCATCCCGTTTCGCAAGCCGTTTGCCATTCCCGTCACGGATAAGTCGGTGGTGGTGGTAAACTGGTGTCGGCAAACGGAACAGTGATTGCAGCACCACGTGTATCTGCGTTGCCTCAAACAAGTCGGCGCCCCTGACCACATGGGTAATCCCTTGCGCAGCGTCATCCAGCACGACGGAAAGGTGATACGAGGTGCCCATCTCACGCCGCGCCAGAACCACATCGCCAACGCTGCGCAGGATTTCCTGCGCGGAAAGGTTCACATGGGCGGGATTCACACCTGTTTCGTCAAATGAAAGTCCAGCCATGTCGGCCAATGCGCGGGCCATATCGAGCCGCAATACCGCATTCTTCGGGCGTGGACCGGTTCTGGCTGCTTGGTCCCGGCATGTACCCGGATAGACGATCCCGTCAGGGCCAAACATCGGCGCGCCTTCCTGCGGGGCAGCGGCCGCTGCTGCAATATCGGCGCGGCGGCACGTACACTCATAAAGTAATCCACGCGACCACAGATCATCCAATGCGTCAGCGTAGGCTTCCAACCGTTCCGACTGGCGCATGACCGGTTCAGGCCAGCTAAGGCCAAGCCATTTCAAGTCCTCATAAATTTGGGTTTCCCACGCAGGGCGGGATCGGCTTTGGTCAATATCTTCGATGCGCAGCAGAAACTCACCATGAGCAGCCACGGCCATATCATAGGCCAACAGCGCGGAATAGGCGTGGCCAAGATGTAGTGGACCTGTCGGAGATGGCGCAAACCGCGTGCGAAACATTACGCTTTTTCAAGGATATAGACGATGGATTTCATATCTCGTCCGGGCAAGTGATCGCCGCGTTCCCGAAAGAGCAGGCGCGCGGCGCCGCAGTCAGTCCATTCCGACACACGGGCTTCAAAGACCGGATCTTCCAAAGTGTGGTCGTTGAAGGAAAACACCAGCCTGCCTCCTGACGGCAGCGCCTTCATCAAAGTGTCCAGGGCATCGACCGGTGCAGCACCAGAGCCGATCACCCCGATTGCAGCGATATTGGAATAGACACCTGCCGCGGGGGTGAACCCAGCCGTCACTTGCTCAAGATCGCGGTAGACGCCTTTTGACCGCGCCTGCGCCAGCATTTCAAGCGATAGATCAACGCCGTCGATGTTTTCAAAGCCTGCGAGTTTTAATGCCAGCCCCGAAAGACCTGTGCCGCACCCAAAATCAAGCAGGGGTGCGGACTGATCGGCTGTTATGTCAGCAAGCGCCTTGGCGCAGCGGCCCGGCGTGGCATAACCATTCTGCGAGACTTCCGTTTCATAGCTGGCCGCCCACTTGTCATAAAGCGCGCGAGTTTCGCCTTCGTCCCGCGCGCCGTAAACTCTATCGAGGAATTGCTCACTCATGTCCCAAGCTTAAGCAGGGACCGGTGTCCTGTCCAGCCACGCCTGCCAGTCTGCTTTTGCGCGATCCGTATACGCCTTATACCGGTCCTTGCGTCCGCGCCGCCCGGATTTCAGACCTTCGACAGCAGGGAACAGGCCGAAATTCACGTTCATCGGTTGGAAGGTCTTTGCATCAGCGCCCCCGGTGATGTGGGTAATCAGAGCGCCCATCGCGGTTGTGTCAGGAGTGACAGGTACGTCTTTGCCCATGATCTCGGCCGCAGCCATCCGGCCCGCCAATAGCCCCATCGCCGCGCTTTCCACATATCCTTCAACGCCAGTGATCTGGCCCGCAAAGCGGATGTTGGGCCGAGACTTAAGGCGCAGCTGTTCGTCCAGAAGGGTTGGGGAATTGATGAAGGAGTTGCGGTGAATGCCACCCAACCGCGCAAAGGATGCATTTTCAAGGCCGGGAATCATTTTGAAAACATCAACTTGTGCGCCGTGCTTCATCTTGGTTTGAAAGCCGACCATATTGTAGAGGGTGCCCAGTTTATTGTCGCGGCGCAGTTGTACAACAGCATAGGCTTTGACATCCGGCTGGTGAGGGTTGGTCAGGCCAACTGGTTTCATCGGACCAAAGCGCAATGTCTCGCGCCCACGCTCTGCCATCACTTCAATTGGCAGGCAACCATCGAAATAGCCTGCGGTCTCTCCCTCGCGGAATTCGGTTTTATCTGCCGCCAGCAGCGCGTCGATAAAGGCTTCGTATTGCTCCTTGTCCATCGGACAATTGAGATATGCCGTCCGCTCTTCTTCAGTTTCGCCCTTGTCATAGCGCGACTGCATCCATGCGGCATCCATGTTGATGCTGTCAAAATATACGATGGGGGCGATGGCATCAAAGAAGGCCAGCGCTTCGGCACCTGTCTCGGCCGCAATCGCTTCGGCCAGCGCGCCGGATGTGAGGGGCCCTGTGGCGATGATCCATTGACCTTCTTCGGGCAGTTCGGTGATCTCACCATATTCGACGGTGACGTTGGGATGTGCAGTCAGCGCATCTGTCACTGATTGGGCAAAGGGATCACGATCAACGGCCAATGCACCACCGGCGGGCAAACGATGCTTGTCCGCTGTATCCATGATCAAGCCATTGGCTGCGCGCATTTCCCAATGCAGTAGGCCAACTGCGTTCTGCTCGGAATCGTCTGACCGGAAAGAATTGGAGCAGACCATTTCGCCCAGAAGGCCTGTCTGGTGTGCGAATGTACCAACCTTGGGTCGCATTTCGTGAATGACGACTTCAATGCCTGCGTTCGCGGCCTGCCAGGCAGCTTCCGATCCGGCCATGCCGCCGCCGATGATGTTCAGTTTTTGTGTCATGCGAGCGATGTAGGGCAGGTGTCGCACAGGCGCAATGGGCAGCGTGTCGCATCATCTGGAAGGAGGGGGATTTTGGGGTCGCCGCTGCGGGAATGGTCGATCAGTGAGAGGCTGATCTGGAGGGACCTTCCGCCGGCGGCGACCCAAAATGGTCAGGCGCGTTTGCGCTCTGTCACATTCATGCCCCAATTGCGCCCCAATTAATAGCCCTCTTTTTGCAACAATTGTATACTGTTGCAGAAACAATCACTGGTCCCAGTTTGGGGGGCGCTTTGCGAGGAACGCGTCAATGCCTTCGGCAGTGTCTTCACGCAGCATGTTTTGTACCATTACATCACCAGTGTAGGCGTAAGCATCAGCAGTATTCATTGCGATCTGATTGTAAAATGCCTCTTTCCCGATCTTGACCGCAGCCCCCAGTTTTGAAGCCACCTGTTCTGCAAGGGCTGCTGTTTCTTTTTCCAGATTGCCTGATGGCACGACGCGGTTCACCAGTCCCAATGATTGCGCACGATCTGCCTGGATGAAGTCGCCGGTTGTCAGCATTTCGAACGCTTGTTTGCGCGGGATGTTGCGGCTGAGGGCGACCATGGGCGTAGAACAGAACAGACCGATGTTCACGCCATTGACGCCAAACCGCGTGCCCTCTGCGGCAACGGCCATGTCGCAGGTTGCCACAAGCTGGCATCCCGCCGCAGTGGCAATACCGTGTACTTGCGCGATAACGGGCTGCGGTAAAGATTGAATGCGCGACATCACCTTGGCACATCTGTCAAAGAGGTCCTTGAAAGCGGCGGCACCGCCATCCGCGGCCTGTCGCATGGCGGTCATCTGGCGCAGATCATGGCCCGCACAGAATGCCTTGCCGGTGCCGCGCAGCGTGATGACGCGGGTTTGCGGGTCGTTTGCAAATCCGTCGAGCGTTGTTTGCAAGGCGTCCAGCATTTCGTCCGACAGGGCATTCAGACGCTCGGGCGCATTCATAGTCAGCTGTGCCACCGCACCACGTTGCGTCACTTCGAGAATTGCCATCTTGTCACCCTCCGGTTTTCTGCGCCAACTCTAGGACGAGACTAAAGGGGAGAACAAGCATGACACCGGTAATGACCGCAGAAGAGCTGAACGCTTTTATGAGCGAAGTGTTCAAACAGGTCGCTGATGAGTTCAATGTCGATCATGTTGGCGCGGGGGAAGTGACGATGCGGCTTTTGACCTCTGACAAGCATCTGCGCCCGGGCGGCACGATCTCGGGTCCGTCGATGTTCGGTCTTGCGGATGTTGCTGCCTATATCGTCACGCTATCAGTGATCGGACCAAGGGCACTGGCCGTGACGACCAATTGCTCCATCGACTTCATGCGCAAGCCTGCCGCGAATGTACCACTCATTGCCAAGGCGCGGTTGCTAAAGTTGGGCAAACAGCTTTCGGTGACGGATGTATTGCTGTTCTCAGAAGGGATGGAGGAACCTGTCGCACGGGCAAGCCTGACATACGCGCTACCCCCACCTCACGTGAACTGAACAGTTCTGCGCAGAAAAAAGGGCCGGAGAAGCTCCGGCCCAGTTTGAAGAGGTCTGGTAGATGCCACGGGGAAGTTACATCTGCCAGAACACGCGGCGCGATTCAGTAATTGCCTCGTCCGGTGTCAGTCCCACATCCGCCAGTTGCCAAGGCTCAAGCTGTGCCAAAGCGAGGCGTGTTTGGCGGCGTGCGGCCCATTTCGTCACCAAGATTGCGAATTTGACCGCGATCACAGCGGCAACCGGCGTGCCGGGCCGTGTCTGAATGCTGAATGTATCGGTCTGGATCAATCTTGCGTGTGTCATGGGAAGTCTCCTATCTAAAAATGTATTGACACAATGTAGCTAGTTGCTACAATTTTACGATACAAATATCGATACAAAGCTGCTAGGGAAATATTGTAATGGATACAATTTGGGTTCAGGACGGGTTACGCGAGACCAAACCCAAGTACAAAGCTGTTGTGGCATTGATCCGCGACCAGATCGCAAGCGGCACTTTATCTGTGGGGGAGAAGCTTCCTCCGGTCCGTGATCTGGCATGGAAGTTGCAGATTACGCCCGGAACAGTCGCGCGGGCCTATACCGTGTTGACTGATAGTGGCGTTTTGCACGCGGAGGTCGGACGCGGCACATTTGTCTCTGACCCGTCGACCGGCGTTGACAAAGAGGCGGGGGAACGTCCGCTCAACCTGATCGAAATAGATGCAGTCAGACATAATACTGGTGGCGATACGGATGTCGTGAACCTGTTTTCGCCGCATCTGCCGGATGGCGGGCAGGCGGCGCTGATCCGCGGTCTGCTGGCCGAAATCGCACAGGACCCGCCCTCAGGGATCATGCACTACCCATCGCGGCGCAGCGCAATGCCTGCACGGATGGGCATGGCACAGTGGTTACAAGGTGCCCCTATTGGTCAGGTAGATCAGAGCGATATTGTTTTGTCGCATGGCGGTCAGAATGCGATCCTGCTTGTATTGCAAACGATCCTGCGGGGCAGGCGGCCCGTCGTTTTTGTAGAAGAGCTGGCATATCCCGGTTTCCGGCGTGCGGCAGAGCTTTTGCGAGCGGATGTAGTCCCAATTGCGTGCGACAACGATGGGATCATTCCCGAAGCTTTGGCAGAGCAGGCCGAGCGGCACCCCGAAGCGCAGGTATTGTGTACTTCGCCAGAGGTGCATAGCCCGACCTGCGGGTTCACGCCGATGGCACGGCGACTTGCGCTGGTAGAAGTGGCGCGCCGCGCTGATTTGCAGATCCTTGAGGATGATTGTTACCGCATGGGCCGTGCCGAAGGAGAAGGATACCGACAATTGGCGCCCGAGCGTGGTTGGTATGTCAGCTCTTTGTCGAAGTCAGTGACGCCGGCGCTTCGGATTGGTTGTGCTATCGGTCCAAAGGGGATGTCGGGTGCGCTGCACCGCTCGGCCGAGCATGGATTTTTCGGGTTGGCAACGCCCATGCTTGATCTGGCCGCCGCACTGCTGAGCCATCCGCAATTGCCTCAGATCATGAAAGCATCCCGTCTGGGTGTCGAGAGATATGTGAAATCCGCCGTGAATACGCTGGGCGGATTTGATCTGATGTGGCGCAGCGATGTGCCGTTCTTGTGGCTGAAGTTGCCACAGGGCTGGCGTGCCTCCGCGTTCTGTCAGGCCGCTGAACAAGCAGGCGTGCAGATCCGGGCCGCCGAGGAATTCGCAGCGCGAGACGCGCAAAGCCCGCATGCAGTGCGCATGGCAGTCAACGGGGGCGTGTCCCTGCGCAGTTTTGAGGCCGCAATGGAGCGTCTGCGCGTGTTGCTGGATAATCCGCCGGATGAAATCGGCGTTTGATCTGGGGTATTATGATACCTAAATCACAAGCTATTGTTTTTGCTATTAAATCATCGGAAAATCCCGCTTGACCGTGTGACGGCAGGCTTTATAACCCGCCCATCATATCCGCGCAGAGAGACCGTCTTTGCGACATAAACTTTAGGAATAACCGATGAAAACCTTCACTGCTACACCGGCAGACATCGACAAGAAATGGATCATCATTGACGCCGAAGGCGTCGTGCTGGGCCGTCTTGCGTCGATCGTTGCCATGCGCTTGCGTGGCAAGCACAAGCCTTCTTTCACGCCGCACATGGATTGTGGTGACAATGTCATCATCATCAACGCTGAAAAGGTCCAGATGACCGGCAAGAAGCGCGAAGAGAAGTTTTACTGGCACACCGGCCACCCCGGCGGCATCAAGGAGCGTACAAAAGCGCAGATCCTTGAAGGTGCACACCCCGAGCGTGTTGTGACCCAAGCGGTCAAGCGCATGTTGCCCGGCAACCGCCTGAGCCGTCAGATCATGACCAACCTGCGCGTCTACGCAGGCACAGATCACCCACATGAGGCACAAAGCCCCGAAGTTCTGGACGTCAAAGCCATGAACAAGAAAAACACGCGGAGCGCATAAAGATGGCCGACGAAATCAACACACTCGAAGACCTCGCGAAGGTCGTGACCGACGATATCGGTGCAGTGCAGGGCACGCCCGAGACGATGGAAATCAACCGGGAGCCGGTTCGTGACGAACTGGGTCGCTCCTATGCCACAGGCAAGCGTAAGGACGCGGTCGCCCGTGTCTGGATCAAGCCAGGTTCCGGTAAGGTAACTGTAAACGGCAAGCCGCAGAACGATTACTTTGCACGCCCCGTGCTGCAGATGATCCTTGCGCAGCCTTTCGGCATCACCAACACCGAAGGCCAGTTTGACGTATTCGCTACCGTCAAGGGCGGCGGCTTGTCCGGTCAGGCCGGTGCGGTCAAGCACGGTATCTCCAAAGCACTGCAGCTTTATGAGCCCTCCCTGCGTGGCGCGCTGAAAGCCGCGGGCTTCCTGACACGCGACAGCCGTGTTGTTGAGCGTAAGAAATACGGTAAGGCCAAAGCGCGTAAGAGCTTCCAGTTCTCCAAGCGTTAATCTTACTAAATCTGAAATTAGAAAAGGCCGCCTTGATCAAGGCGGCCTTTTTGTTGTTTTTACTGTCGCTGCTATAGCGGAATATTGTTCCATCCCTCAGGTCGCATCGCATAGATGCCGCCCCCTCTGACGATCAGGATCGACAGGATTGCAATCAGAAGGAAAAGCATGCTGTGGCCGAAATTCACTTCCGCATTCTCGACGAGACAGTGGGCAGCCTGAAGCAGCGTCACAGCGAGCATGAATGCTGCCAGCAACCGCGACCTGATGCCAAGCATGATCGCGACCCCAAAAACAACGAACAGCAGGCGCAAGAGGATATCCAGCGCATAAACCTCAGTGGACATTAGAAATATCGGATAGAAAGTCTCACGGTGGTGCTCATGCGCACCGGTGACAGGTTGCAAACCAATTACCACTAACAACAAACCAGCAAAAATGCGTGCCATCCACGCCACGTAGTCGGTGGGTCTTTTCATAACTATGCCTCAATATCGTTTGGCGGATTGTTCCGCTCTGTAAGTTTACTTAACGTCATCTTTTGTTTTGGGTCGATAGACGGGAATGCAAATGACCCTTTGCAAGAATGTGTTCCTTGGGGGGCTGCCGTTCAGGACATGGTGGCCTGGATCATATCGACTGCTGCACGCACCACGGGGTCAAGCTTGCGCGTCTTGTGATAGACCATCCAGACCTCAAGCGTACGCGGCATACGGTCGGGCGCTGCACGTTTGAGCCAGGGGATGTCGTCCCCGAACGACACCGGAAAATAGGCGAGGCGGCTACCGGTCTTGAGCGACTGTGCTGTCAGGTTCAAACCCTCAAGCCGCATTCGGGGAACCGGCGAGATGTCAAAACCGTCTTCGGCAGGATCAAACCTGATACCGTCGTAATCCACCTCGTTCCATTCGGTAGGGGCGTGGGTCAGATTGACGTTCACATAAGGTCGCACCTCCAGCTCTGTCACTTTGGCACAGATGAAATTGCCATGATCGGGACGGAAATACCGCACGGCAAGGTCCGTCTCGGAATAGGCAAGCCCGCGATCACGGATGGTCAGGTCAAGGTTATAAGGAATATCGGATTTATTCCGGTAATCGAGGATATCCGCCATGAAAGTCTGCATGATGGTAAGACTGATCGAAAGTCGGACCAAGGCATTCTCGGCCAGTAATTCGTCTTCGTCGGCGGTGAGGACGTTCAACCGCTCATCAATGTATTGCGCCATATTCATCAGTTCGGCACCGAAAGCGGTTGGCTTCCACTCCTGACCCTTCCGAATGAAAATCGCTTTGCCGGCATCTTGCGTGATGCGTTCTAGCCTTCGGGAGACCGTGGCCACATTTGCTTTCAGGCTAATACCCGCATTCAACATTGAGCCATGGCGATGCAACGCCAGACAAAATTTCAGATCATCCCAGTTTATCACGCCTAAGCCCCATTTTTGGTTTGGCTCTCGAGAAGCCATTTTCAGAAAGAACGCAAACCAATGAACCGGAACACGACAACACACACACCACACGATCTAGCCACCCAGTGAGGGGACTTGCGTGCTGACAACAACATAGTGCGTGTTCCGGCACATTGTTTACGCAGTTCTGAAAACCATGTTTTGCATTTTTGCGCGAAGGCGATATCGGATCATCGGTTGCAAATGGGGATACGCGTCCTATCCGGCCGGATTACTTCCTATCCTTCAGGGTAGGCGTACAGTTGGTTTCCGCGGATATGCGGTTTCCTTCATGTGAATTTCGGGTTTGGGGTTGGGTCACGCCGCTGCTGCTCTTATCTATCTCACAAGCAGTCAGGGGCCGAAGCTGGCCCACAAGACAGAAATGAGGATGGCATGAAATATTCGCTTCTTGACCTGGCACCGGTCCCCGAAGGGTCCGACATCGCGCAGTCGCTAAAGAACACAACGGATTTGGCGCAGCAGGCAGAGCAGGCAGGCTATCACCGCTATTGGATGGCGGAGCACCACAACATGCCCGGTATCGCCAGTGCGGCCACTTCCGTACTGATCGGCCATGTGGCCGCGCATACAAAGAAAATGCGGGTCGGGGCAGGTGGCATCATGTTACCCAACCACGCACCGCTGGCAATTGCAGAGCAGTTTGGCACGCTGGCTGCGTTGTATGGTGACCGGATCGATCTTGGTCTGGGACGTGCACCCGGTGGCGATCAGGCAGTTTACCATGCGCTGCGGCGTGCTGGCAGCGATGACTTCCCCGGTGACGTAGCAGAGCTTATGGCCTATGTGGGCGCACCGCGCGAAAACGCTCCGGTCCGTGCATTGCCCGGCGAGGGCAGTCATGTGCCGATCTGGATACTCGGCTCGTCGCTGTACGGTGCTCAACTGGCCGCGCACTTCGGGCTGCCTTATGCTTTTGCCTCCCACTTCGCACCCGATGCGTTGGAGCAGGCAATCGACGTCTACCGGCGCACTTTCAAACCTTCTGCCGGTTTGGAAAAGCCGCACTTCATGCTCGCGGCAAATGTGTTTGCGGGCCAGACGGATGCTGAAGGGGTGTACCTGCGCACGTCTATGCAGCAGGCCTTTGCACGGATGAGAACAGGAACACGGGGCAAGCTGCCACGGCCGGTTGAGAATATCGATGATCTACTGGGCGCGGGGCTGCGTCACTCCGTCGATCATATGATGAAGGTGTCTGCAACAGGCAGCCCCGAAAGCGTGCGCACGCAATTGGGAGCATTGATCGACCGATACGCACCTGACGAAATCATTCTGACCAGCCAGATACATGATCATGATGCAAGAGTTGCATCGGTCAAGATCGCCGCGGATGTAATGAAGTCGTTGACGCCTGAAATGGCGGACTAGTCGTCGGGCTGTACCAAACCCAATCCGCGCAGATAAATGCCTATTCCCGTCTCGAGCAAATCTTCTGGCGGGAAGGGCGATGCGCGCCCGGGTGAGTTGCGGGCAAACAGCTCAACGACCCCGTGGCTCATTGCCCAGATATGGGCGGAGAACATGGAAGCCGGAGGGCGTTTGTCTTCAGGAATGTGCTGGCTCAGATCGGTCGCCGCTTTTTCCAACACACCATTTGCACGGTTTGCGACCAATGCCAGTTCAGGCGTGCGGTTGATCGAAATGCCACTTTCAAACATCGCGATATAGTGACCGGGGTACTTGCGGGCGAATGCCAGATAGGCACGTCCCGTCGCCTCAAACGCCTTGAGCGCTGAAGGTTGACCGGATTGATAGGCGTATTCCATCAGATCCGCAAAAATCTCGTAGCCCTGCTGTGCGGCCTCGGCGATCAGTGCTTCGCGTCCGTCAAAATGGCGGTAGACGGCAGCGGGCGTGACGCCTGCCTGTTTAGCGGCCTCTGATAGCGTGAACCCCATCGGGCCACGTGCCTCGATCAGCTCAAGCGCAGCGGCCGTCAGGGCCTGACGCAGATTGCCGTGATGATAGCCCTTCTTAGGCATCCCAGATTTCCGGCCCGCCGCAAACACCGTGATCTATCTTTCCAATCGCCTTGGTGTCTTTGCGATCATAGTCGAATGCATGCAGCACGGTTCGGATCGCATTCAACCGCGCGCGGCGTTTGTCGTCAGAACGAATGATTGTCCAAGGCGCGTGATCAGAGTGACTGCGGGCGAGTGTTTCCTGAATGGCTTTGGAATAAGCATCCCATTTCGGCAGGCCCTTCACATCAATGCCGCTCAACTTCCATTGCTTCAACGGATCGCATTCGCGGGCCAGCATCCGGCGCAACTGCTCTGCACGGCCAACATTCAGCCAAAACTTGAACAGATGCACGCCGTCGTCTGTAATCAGCTTTTCAAAGGGGCTGACCTGATCGAAGAACTGTGCGCGTTCTTCAGGCGTACAAAACCCGAAGACCTCCTCGACAACACCCCGATTGTACCATGAACGATCGAAAAACACCATATCACCCGCAGCAGGTAGGTGTTTGATATAGCGCTGGAAATACCATTCAGACCTTTCGGTCTCGGTCGGCTTGGAGAGTGCCACAACGCGAGCATGGCGCGGGTTCAGGTTGGCGCGGAAACGGCTGATCGTGCCACCCTTGCCAGCGGCATCGCGCCCTTCAAACACGCAAGCGATGCGCGTGCCGGTGTGACGCACCCAAGCCTGAAGCTTGACCAACTCGATCTGCAACCGGTCCATTTCTTTTTCATAGACCTTGCGGGCCAGCCGCTCGGAATGCGGATAGCTCGCGTTGAGAATTTCATCTTTGTCCGCACGCTTGATCGCTGCCCGAATGGTCTCCGGTGCGTCATCGTTGAAGTACGCGCTGATCGCGCCGTCAAAGGGCAGGTCCATGGAAGCCTCCTTACCGTTCATTTACTTCTATATGGGATGTTAATCGGATTAACGCAAACCGGCACGCGCTGCGGCGCGATCAATGGCGTCGACCACGGCATCGGGCGAGGTATGGTGTGGCATATGCCCCTCACCGGACAGAACGGTCAGATTGCCGTCCGGCACATCACCCATCAGCACTTCCGCATGGACCTGCAGTGGCACGATGGTATCCGCGTCACCGTGCACTGCCTCAATCGGCATTGTCAAAGTGCTGTATTTTTTCTGCATCTCGACCACATGCGGGCGCAATGCGTTCACCTGCTGCGCATTCGCGCGTGTACTTTCTCTGCGCAGCGTCAGGCCAACGCCGATATGCTTTGCATAGCCGTCAGGGGCCTGTTGAGGCGCAAAAATGGATTCGATACTGTCGGAAACAACACGCTGCGGGACAAAACCGGTCACGAGAGGAACAGCCAAAGCACCACCGGGGCTTGATCCGAACACCCGATACGTCCAGCCAAGGCTACCCGGCCAAGGCTCTGACACGGCGGAAACAAGAACCAGAGCGGCAGTCTCGTCAGGGCGCTCCAAGCCCCAAGCGAGTGCCACCACACCGCCGAACGAATGCCCCAGTACCACAGGATTTGTCACCCCGATCTGGTCAGCCGCAGACTGCAAGAGACGGGCCTGTTCTGTCGGGGTTTCTTCTGCGGCGTTCCATGCGCCACCGTGACCGGCGGGCCGGCCGGTATACCCCAGACCGGGACGGTCAAAGAGGATGACGCGGAAGCGGTCTGTCAGCCGGTCGGTGAACCCCATGGTAAAGTCGTTGAGATTACCGCTCGCCCCGTGGATCAGCACCAGATCGGGACCTGAACCCATAACTTTGTAATGCACCGGCACGCCGCCGACCTCAACGAAATCACCGCTGGGAGGTGTCGCGGCTTCAGCTTGCGCTTCCTGCCGCGCAGCGCGCCACTGGGTTAGCCCCACAAGGGCCACGATCACCGCGATAAAAAAGATCAGCAACATCCGCATCACACCAAGCTCAACCTTGTCCGATACGGGTCATGTCGAAAGGCGTGGATTGGTATATCTCGTTAATCCAGTTGCCATAAAGCAGATGCGCATGGCTACGCCAGCGATTCACGGGCGGGCGCGCCGGATCATCGGAGGGGTAATAGTTACACGGCACATTTATAGGCGTACCCGCAGCGATGTCGCGGTCATATTCCTGCTTTAGCGTGTCACTGTCGTATTCAAAGTGGTTGAAAACATAAAGCGCACGATGATCAGGGTCCTCAACCAGACACGGCCCCACTTCATCACTGCCTAGAAGGGTCTTGAGCGCAGGTTTTTCATCCACTTCAGCCTGCCGCATTTCGGTCCAGCGCGAAACGGGCATCACACATTCGTCTGAGAACCCGCGCAGATAGGGTGAAGACGGATCAAGATTGCGATGACGAAAACATCCGAATGCCTTGTGATCCAGAATGTGCTTATCGACACCGTGAAAGTGATTGATCATCGCCATGCCGCCCCAACAAACGCCGAACGTGGAATGCACGTTTGTCTGCGTCCAATTCATAACCTGTTTCAACTCGGACCAGTAATTCACGTCCTCGAATTCCAGATGTTCAATCGGCGCGCCGGTGATGATTAACCCATCGAATTTCTCATCCCAAGCTTCTGAAACAGGACGATAAAAGCTCTCCATATGTTCGGCTGCGGTGTTGCGGGTCTGGTGGTCGGTCATCCGCAGAAGGCTCAGCTCAATCTGCAATGGGGTCGCACCAATCAGCCGTGCGAACTGATTTTCGGTTTGAATCTTTTTGGGCATCAGGTTCAAAAGCGCGATGCGCAAAGGGCGGATGTCCTGAGTGGCGGCCTGATCTTCGTCCAGCACCATCACACCTTCGCGCGTCAGTACGTCGAAGGCAGGAAGATTGGAAGGCAATTTGATAGGCATTGGCTCGGGTCCGCTGTTGTGAAGGGGTTAGATAGCCCTCTGTGCCAAGTCTGCCAAGGGGAGCGCCGTCACAGAAAGGCGATGTCAGCCCAAAACAGTTCGTCAATCAGGCAGGCATCCGGCGATCAGGTCTGTGAAATCGGCTTCGTTGCGCAGGGCGCTGATCTGGTCGGGCGTGATTGTCACCCCCCATTTTGCCATAGCCTGATACCGTGGCTGCCGGTGCGCCAGCGCTTGTGCATAGGTCCAACGGACAAATTCGTCCGGGTTAACATCACTCTCTACACACTTGTTTTCAGTCAAATATTCACTCCAGACGCGGCTCAAAAATTCGGGCTGATAGGCCATCGGTTTGGGCGCACGATCAAAGCGGCGGATCAACTCTTCGGTATGGGCGTCGTCACCCTTGATCCAGACGAGCAGACATTCATCAGCCAGTTCGCGCAGCAATGGATCATCAGGATTGTCCGCATCGACCCATTCGCAAATGGAACCACCTGTGTCGCAGATAAAGTGCTCGTATCCATAAAGCGCTTGTGCGCGGTCGGCGAAAAATGCGGTGTCCCTGAGGGCGGCAATCTCGCCCTGACGGAACGCTTCCTGCCTGCGCACGTACTCTTCCATAGGAAGGCCGCCTTTATCCGGATCGCCGGGCTTTCCCAGCCACGTGGCCACTGGGCTGAGGTTCTCGAATGTGATGTTGGAGGCAATGTAGATGCTGTCGGACAACAACAAATCGCGCAGGAACGGCACCTTCATCGCTTCAGCTTTGGCATTGTCGACGATCGCTTCACCGAGGTAGCGGGTGCCAATACGGTAATCGATAGAATAGTGAAACCAGTCACCCGAACCGCGCAGCAACCCGGACAGATGTGTTTTGCCAAGGCCGGACATACCGAAGACCAGAACTTTGCGATTTGCGGCAGCGCGCCATTCGGCAGCGGTAGAGTAGAGCATGGTGCAGGGTCCGGATTGCTTGGCGTTGCCTTTACCTAGCGGATCGTCTGATCCGGCGCCAGATGCGCCCGTCAAGCACAAGCAATCCCAACGCAAGCAGGGCAAATCCGCCATAGGCTGCAGGGCGTAGTGCTTCGCTCAGCATCACAGCGCCCAAGACGATGGCAAAGGGCGGGATCAGCAACGTTACCAGCATCAGATTGCCGCTGCCCGCCATGGCCAGCACCCGGTAGTACAGCAGATAGGCCAGAGCCGTGCCAAGAATTGCGTAATAGCCTATGGCCAGCAGCGTATCGGCTTGCAGCCTTAGCGTGAGTGTCCCTTCAACGTGCACTGCAAGCGGCAGCATAATTAGTGTCGCACTTGTGACCATACCCGCAGCGGCGACCTGTGGCGGCTGCCCGCCCAACCACTTGCGCGCCCAGACGGATGCCAATGCATAAGACACGGTGCCACCAATCACGGCCAGTTGCGCCAGTGACCGGATGTCAAAGTTCCGCAAGTTCTCAAGACCGATGGCGGTGGCAACACCTGCAAATCCCAAACAGACTCCGAACGCTTTTCGTGGCGTAATGCGTTCATCCGCGAAAAAGATAGATGCCGCGATGACGCCAAAGATCGCCGTCGCCGCATTCAGGATCGAGGTAAGGCCGCTTTCTATATAAAGCTGTCCCCAAGCCATCAGTCCAAAAGGGATGACGTTATTTAATAGACCCATGCCCAGAAACCCGATCCAGACTTTCGGAGCGCGGGGCACCGGCAGCCGCATCATCGCAACAACACCCCAAAGCACCAAGGCAGCCCAACCGACCCGATGCGCCACGGCGGTTAACGGCCCGATCTCATCCAGCGCCACGCGGATCGACACAAAGGACGCCCCCCAAAGGATGGCAAGCAAGAGCATCTCGGCCCAGGCACGGGTAGATATGGTTTTTTGAGACTGCATCCTATCAGCTTAAGCTGCTGTAGACCGATCTACGATCCGTTTCATGCGGCTTTGCGCGTTTCGAACCAGATGTTCAGGTAGTTGCCGCCAAAGATGATCACCGCACCGACAAATACCCAGAGGTCGATGACTTCGTTATAGAGAAGCATCGCGGCAACGGCGACAAGAGGTAGTCGCGCAAAGTCGATCGGTGCAACTACCGTGGCCGGTGCTATCGTAAGCGCTTTGGTGATGCAGAAATGCGCGAGCAAGCCGCAACAGGCGACGAGGACAAGCCATGGCATTGTCGCTGCTGTCGGTGCCGCCACCACGCCATCATAGCCCGCCATGATGATCCCGAAAATGAGCTGGAAGAATGTGAGGTAGAACATAATCGCGGCTATCGTCTCGGTCCGCGTCAGACGCTTGGTAAAGACGTAGGTAAGCGCAAAAAAAACAGCGCAGGATGCCGCCGCGGCCATTCCGGTGTTAATGTCGGTCATCGCACCGGGTCGCGCCACGATGAGGATGCCGACAAAACCCAAGATCGCTGCAAGCGCGCGTACTTTGGTCAGCCGCTCGCCAAGTAATAGAAAGGAAAGAACGATAACCCAAAGCGGGGTTGTAAATTCCAACGCAAAAACCTTGGCCAACGGAACCATGGTGACAGCATAGAACCACAGGTTTTGACCGGTGAAGTGGAACACATTGCGGAAAAAGTGGGTCCGTGCGGCACCAATGCCAATCTGACGGTGTGCCCCGGTCGCGAAAACCAACAACAGTACAATCGCAAAGCCGAAGGCAGAGCGGTACATCATGATCTCGAATGTATCGAATGTACCGCCAAGCTCGCGGCCAGCGATGGCCATCGCGGTAAAACTAAAGACAGCGCCGGTCATCCATAATGCCGCCTGAACGGTCAGGTTCATGGCATGCCGGTAATTTTATAATCCCGCGTGATACCTTTGGTGGCGACCGCCCAGTCCGAGGCTCCCGCGCGGGTCCCGTGCGCGGTGAACGCGGCGGGATCGGTGAATTCTTCGGCCACTTCCCATACCAGCGGATCATCGGTCGGCGTAACGTGGAACGAGACGCAGCCTTCCTCCAGACGTGTCAGGCGAATATGTTCGTCCAGCGCCGAACGCACACGCGCGGCTTCGACCTCATCCGCGCACCGCAGATATCCATGCAATGTCACTCCCATTCGATTGTACCGGGAGGTTTGGATGTAATGTCATAAGTGACGCGATTAATGCCCGGCACCTCGTTGATGATGCGGGTTGCGGTTTCACCAAGGAATTCATGGGTGAACGGATAGTAATCCGCCGTCATCCCGTCGACGGATGTGACCGCACGCAACGCGCAGGCAAAGTCATAGGTGCGCCCGTCGCCCATCACGCCGACCGTACGCACAGGCAGGATCGCGACAAAGGCCTGCCAGATTTCATCATAGAGACCGTGTTTGCGGATCTGGTCGATATAGACGGCATCCGCTTCGCGCAGGATATCCAGCTTGGGGCGGGTGATTTCACCGGGGCAGCGGATCGCAAGACCCGGGCCGGGGAAGGGGTGGCGTCCGATAAAGGATTTCGGCAGGCCAAGTTCAACGCCCAACGCGCGGACCTCATCCTTGAACAGTTCGCGCAACGGTTCGACCAGTTTCAGGCCCATCTTTTCAGGCAGGCCACCCACGTTGTGGTGGCTTTTGATCGTGACCGAGGGGCCACCGGAAAAGCTGACCGATTCGATCACGTCAGGGTACAGCGTGCCTTGGGCGAGGAACTTTGCATCGCCAACTTCTTTGGCGTGTTTCTGGAACACGTCGATGAAGAGTTTGCCGATAATCTTGCGCTTGGTTTCAGGATCGTCCTGACCGTCGAGCGCGCCTAGAAACAATTCCTGTTCGTCCGCATGGATCAGCGGCATGTTGTAATGGTCGCGGAACATGGTCACGACCTCTTCAGCCTCGCCTTTGCGCAACAGACCGTGGTCGACAAATACGCAAGTCAGCTGATCGCCGATTGCCTCATGGATAAGGACAGCCGCCACAGAGGAATCAACGCCACCCGACAAGCCACAGATCACCTTTTCATCGCCAACCTGAGCACGGATCGCGGCAATTGCCTCTTCGCGATAGGCGCTCATCGTCCAGTCGCCTTTGAACCCCGCCAGACGCACAAAGTTTTCGTAAAGCTTCGCGCCATTGGGCGTGTGGTGCACTTCGGGATGGAACTGAACCGCATAGAAGTTGCGTGTCGTGTCGGCGGTGATCGCAAAAGGCGCGTTGGGTGACGTGCCGAAGACCTTGAAACCGGGGGCGATTTTGCTGACGTGGTCGCCGTGGCTCATCCAGACCTGTTCTTTGTCGGTTGCAAACCAACCTTGCAAGAGGTCCAGTTTCTCGTCCTCTGGCGTGACGAAGGCGCGGCCGAATTCAGCAGTGTTATGGCCACGCTCGACCTTGCCGCCCAGCATTTCCATCATCACCTGCTGGCCGTAACAGATGCCCAGGATCGGCACATCAAGCTCGAACACCTCGGCAGGCGGGCGCGGGGCCCCTTCGGCAAAAACGGACGCTGGTCCGCCAGACAGGATTACAGCCTTGGGCGCGAAGTCGGCTAGAAAGGCCGCATCTACCGAGTTGAAGGGATGAATTTCGCAGAACACATGTAATTCGCGCAGGCGACGGGCAATGAGCTGTGTCACCTGTGAGCCGAAATCAATGATCAGCAGACGGTCGTGGTCGGAGGGGGAAAGCATTTTGGTCATGAAACCTGATTAGGTCTGCACGCGCCGAGGCGCAAGTGGCACATTGCGACGTGCGCGTACTGGACAGGAATTATCCCTTCTGGCGGCTTCCAAAACCTTTAGCAGACATGCCGCACAGGTCGTGGTCCGCACGAATGTCGCTTTTCACCCTGACAGGACGGTATCCGGTAGGGATCGGAAAGATGGATGGGGTAGCAGAAGTCAAATTCTTTAACGAGGGACGAACCATGGCAGAAACAGCACGACGCGGGCGCGGTGGTGGTGGTGCGGCACGACGCGCAGAACGCAGTGCCGTGTCTTTCGAGACAGCAAAATTCATCGAGCGTAACATCCCCAACTTCGAAGTGTTGACCGAGGAAGCGCTGGAGATCATTGAGCATAACGCCGATATGATCCTCGAAGAAGTCGGCGTGAACTTCCTCAACAACCCGGCAGCGTTGGAGCTTTGGCGCGCAGCGGGTGCCGATATCGACGGCGAGCGCGTGCGCATCCCACGTGGGCTGGCCCGCAAGCTTTGTGCGACCGCGCCGTCAGAATACACGCAACACGCCCGCAACCCTGCGCGTAACGTCGAGGTCGGTGGCAAGAACCTTGTACTTGCACCGGTCTACGGCCCGCCTTTTGTGCGCGATGCTGCGGGTGGGCGCAGGTATGCAACGATGGCTGATTTCAACAACTTCGTGAAACTTGGCTATATGTCCAAGTGGCTGCACCACTCTGGCGGCACGGTCTGCGAGCCGACTGACGTTGCGGTGAACAAAAGACATCTGGATATGCTGCACGCGCATATGACATTGAGCGACAAGCCGTTCATGGGGTCCGTTACGGAACCCAGCCGCGCACAAGATTCGGTGGATATGTGTAATATCCTCTTTGGCGAAGACTTCGTGCAGCAGAACACGGTGATGACCTCTTTGATCAACATCAACTCGCCGATGACATTCGACGACGTGATGATGGGATCGCTTGAGGTGTATGCAAAAAACAATCAGGCCTGCATCATCTCGCCCTTCATTGTGGGCGGTGCGATGGCACCGGTGTCTGTTGCCGGGACGTTGACCCAAGTGTTGGCTGAAGCGCTGGCAGGGATTGCCTATTCACAGCTGGTGCGACCGGGTGCGCCGGTCATCATGGGCGCATTCGTTACATCTATCGATATGAATTCAGGAGCCCCAACATTCGGCACACCTGAAGCTGCACATATTACCTATGGGGCAGGGCAACTGGCGAGGCGTATGAACTTGCCGTATCGTTCGGCCGGTTCGTTTTGCGGGTCCAAATTGCCCGATGCGCAAGCTGCCTATGAGACATCGAACAGTCTGAATATGGGGCTGCTGTCAGGCGTAAACTTTATGCTCCATGCCTGTGGCTGGCTTGAAGGCGGTCTGGTCAGCTCTTACGAAAAGTTCGTGATGGATGCAGACCAGCTAGGAACGCTGCATCATCTGGCCCGAGGCGTCGAGATTGACGAGAATGCACAGGCCATGGATGCAATCCGCGAAGTGGGACCTGGTGGTCACTATCTTGGCTGTGAACACACGCAGAATAACTTCAAAACGGCCTTCTGGAAATCTGACCTGCTCGATTACAAACCCTTCGAAACATGGGAAGACGAGGGCGCGCGGGACACGCAGGCATTGGCCACGCTGCGGGTTCAGAAAATGCTGGGTGACTACCAGCAACCGCCGCTCGATCCCGCGATCCGCGAATCCCTTGATGCTTTTGTTGCGCAAAGAAAAGCGGCGGAGCCTGACAGCTTTATGTAGGCGCAACCGCGTTTGATATCAGGCAGGGGTCTGCGTCGCTTTCAGCTCGCGGGCCTCTCCAACCAGTGCAATCAGCGCATCCAGATGCCGGATCAGGCTGTAGCTTGCGTCGGATTGCGTGCGTTGCTCTTCCATAGCGGCTTCCATCTCCATCAGCTTCATCAATGCCGGTCCGTGACGGGGCAGAACGCCATATCCCAAAAGACGTGGCAGATGCGCAGCGCGGCGGTATTCCTGTGACCCGATTCGAGCAGCCCGCATCATCAAGCGCGGGCGGTGCAGGGCGTTTAGCATGGTCAGGATGTCTTGCATTCTATTGTCCTCGAACAGTGGATAAAGGGTCGGCATGACCCCGTTCTGTTTCCAACAATACACAACCTATAAGGGTGTTGCGTCGGAACAATTTTAACCGTTCGCCGCTTTCACCACTGTTTATGTTTTAGAAACAATGATGAACACAGCGTTGGATTTTAACGATCCGGTAACAAATGCACTTTTAGGTTGTGTGGATAACTTGTGGATAAAATCCGCTTTTTGTCGTGGGAGTGATGTTGATGGGCGAACTTGCTGAGATGGCGATGGATCAGGTCGGGGCTTTGCCGGGGTGGGTCCCCAAAGGGGCACGGCACTACATCGCCCATACAGAAAAAGGTGCCCCAATTCGCATGCTTGCCCGCGCTGCGGGCTGTCACGCCTCAACAATCCTGCGTCAAATTCGCAAGGTTGAAATGCGCCGCGATGACCCGTTGGTTGATGCGGCCCTACGCAAGCTAAGCAGTGTCGGCACTGTGCAACGCCTAAATTCGAATACACCTGCCAGAAAGGACAATTCATCCATGACCAAACACGCGCCCCTTAGCATTCCAGATGAAGATACCCTGTCTCGCGAAGCGTTGCGGGTTCTTCGCCGGCTGTGTGAAACCGGTGCGGTGCTTGCCGTGGCAGCTGGTCTGGATAAGGCTGTTGTCGTGCGCGACACGGCGTTGGGCAGCAGCACGCGGACCGCCGTGGTAGATACGGCCGTGGCCCAGGCGATGGCGCTTAAGGATTGGATCGCGCCGTGTAACACAGGCCGCATTGTGCGATATGCGATTACAGGTACAGGTCGTGCGGCGCTTATTAAGCTTTACGACACTTTTGGTATCCCGAATGAACCGGCACCTTCCGACGAACACGACGCGGAGCTTAACGCGCTTGAAGGTAGCGCACGCCGCGATGCAGAAGGTGAGGGCGGCAATCGCAACCGCTATGCGGTAGGCGAAAGCCCTCTGTCCGCGCTTTCGCGCCGACGGGACAAGTCCGGAAAACCGTTTCTTGACGACGCGCTGGTCGGTGCGGGCGAGCGACTACGCGAGGATTTCGAATTGGCGCAGATGGATCGCTCGGTCGCGCAGAACTGGGATCATTTTCTCACGGCCGGCACGCAAAACGGGTCTTCCAATGGCGGCGGTGGTGTCGGTGCGGCATCAGAAGCGCGCCGCCGTGTTGGCGCAGCCCTTGAGCATTTGGGCGAAGGGCTGTCGGACGTGGCGCTACGGTGTTGTTGCTATCTTGAAGGTCTCGAAACTACGGAGAAGCGTCTGGGGTGGTCTGCCCGCTCTGGCAAGGTGGTGTTACGGATCGCCCTGATGCGTCTTCAACGTCACTATGATGAAACTGTGGGGCCGGGTGGTCCGATGATCGGCTAGGACAGGACGCATGGCCGTTCTGCGTGGACTTGGGGTTTTGTTGCAGCATCAATGTGCTACATAAGACATCAAGCCAACCGGAGACCCGCCATGCGTGATCTGAAGATTCCCGAGCAGCGCCACCCAGAAAAGGCGCGCAAGCCGGACAATGCCCAGCCGAAAAAACCCAGCTGGATCAGGGTAAAAGCACCGGGCGGTCAAGGCTATGCCGATACCGCCAAGATCATGCGCGAGAACAAACTGGTCACGGTCTGCGAAGAGGCGGGCTGCCCCAACGTAGGCGAATGCTGGAGCCAGGGCCACGCAACTATGATGATTATGGGCGAAGTCTGTACCCGCGCCTGTACGTTCTGTAACATTGCTACGGGCAAGCCACCCGAAGATCTTGATGTCTTTGAGCCGGGTCGCGTCGCTGACGCAGTGGCAAAGCTCGGTCTGAACCATGTCGTTATTACATCCGTAGATCGCGATGATATCGAGGACGGTGGAGCCGAGCATTTCGCCCAGACAATCCGCGCTGTGCGGCACCGCAGCCCAGAGACGACAATCGAGATCCTGACGCCGGACTTCATCCGCTGCGGGCCGGAAGCGCTTGAAAAGGTCGTTGAGGCGCGGCCTGATGTGTTCAACCACAACCTTGAAACCGTGCCGGGCCTTTATCCCGAAGTGCGCCCCGGCGCGCGATACTTTCACTCCCTGCGCCTGTTGCAGCGTGTAAAAGAGCTTGATCCGTCGATGTTTACCAAGTCCGGCATCATGGTCGGTTTGGGTGAGGACCGACAGTCGGTTATTCAGGTGATGGAAGACATGCGTGCCGCCGATATCGATTTTCTGACCATAGGCCAGTATCTGCAGCCAACGCCGAAACACCATGCGGTGGACAGGTTTGTGCATCCTGATGAATTCGCATCCTACGAAAAGGCGGCCTATGGCAAAGGATTCCACATGGTCTCCGCCACGCCGCTTACGCGTTCATCCTACCACGCAGGCGACGATTTCGCGCGCCTTCGTGCGGCCCGGAACCTTAAACTCGGCTTAGGGTAAAGCTTTGAGATAGGCAGCAATCGCAGCACGGTCACTTTCTGGAAGTTTAGCCAGATTGTCGACCACCGCCGCCATTGAACCACCGACGCTGTCATAGTCGGGTGTTAAACCGCTCTCGAAGTAATAGATCAGATCGGATTCTGACCAGTCTAGGGCCGCTGGCGTGATGTTTGGAATTCTGCCTTTTCCCGAAGGGTTCGGTGCTCCCGTTAGCCAAGCATCGCGGTCGAGACCTCCCAGAGCTGTGCGGGGGGTATGGCATTCACCGCAATGTGCTAACCCTTCGACAATGTAACGCCCGCGTTCAAGCTCCGGATTTGGTGCGTCGGCCATGACAAAATCGGGCGTGGCGTACAGCGCTTTCCAAAGCCCCAGCGCCCTTCGGATATTGAAGGGGAACCCCACATCATGCGGGATGCTGGCAACTTCCGAAACGGGGAGGGACTTCACATAGGCAAAGAGGTCCGACACGTCCCCCTCGGTCATATGCTGATAGGACGTATAGGGAAACGCGGGATAGTAATGTGCGCCTTTGGGAGAGACACCTTGCGTGACCGCGCGGGCAAACTCAGGTAACGTCCACCCCCCTATGCCAGCGGGGCCGTAAGTGATGTTCGGCGCATAAAATGTACCAAAATCGCTTTCGAATGCGTGCCCGCCCTCCAGAACAAGCTTTGCTTCACCCGCCGCATCCGGTGCTGCGTGGCAAGACGCGCATCCGGCTGCGGTGAAGACCGCCGCGCCGTTATCGGCGTCTGTCGTATGGGCTTCAGCATAACCTGTAGAGAGCGGCGCAGGCGCAGAAATGACCCAAAGGGCCACTGCGACCACCATACCGCCAATACCTGCTGCTGCCAGAAAACGCCGCAAGGGTCAGTTCTTGGGACCGCGGAACGCTTCGTGGCAGGCTTTACAGCTGCCACCCAATGCCCCCATACCGGCACCTACCGCCGCTGCATCACCCGCATCGACCAATGCTGTTGCCGCTGTTGCCAGATCATCAAACTTCTTGGCAAACCCGTCCGGATCGCTCCAGATTTCAGCTTTGGCACGAGAGCCTTCAACGGCACCTTGCTCTGTACCCGCGACCCAGAGGGTCGCGCGTTCCATGCGGGCAAGCGCGGCGAGATTGGATGCAGCGGCTGAAACCATCTCTGCGTCATACTCCATTTCGCCCTTTGCGATGCCGCCCAGTACGCCGATGTGATATCCTACCATCTGCATTTGGTGATGGCGTGCCGCCACCGCAGGATTCTCGGCCGCATGACTGTCTGCAAATACGGTAGTTGCGACCAATGCCGCCCCAAGACCCAAAATTGCGGTTATTTTAGTGAAAGTGTCCATGTCGTTGCCCTTCAAGAAATTGAATTTGCGAATGTCCCTTAGAGATCAGCCTACATCAGTGTGCGGCTGGCGCAAAAACAATTTCGTGATGACGGAAAATGCCTAGAACTTGCGTGGTATACGCTCTGCCGTGGCCCAGTCAGGCCACCATCCCATCCATTCAATGCCCCAGATCAGCGCCGCAAGAGCGATGATTCCAAAAACAAATTTCACCCGCTTGGCAGAAGGGGGCTTGCGCGCCCAGCGGGACATCCGCATCAGCCATACGGGGTTCATATGAAACGTACCTTGCCGATGAACGGCAGATTTCGGTTCCGTTGAGCAAAATCGATGCCATAGCCCACGACAAATTCATCGGGGATTTCGAAACCTGTCCAGTCGGCCTTCATATCGACTTCGCGCCGCGTGGGCTTGTCGAGCAAGGCAATCGTTTTCAAGCGTGCAGGATCACGGGACTTCAGCAGGTTGGTGACGTGATGCAGCGTATGTCCGGTGTCTACGATGTCCTCGACCACCAGCACGTCACGCCCTTCAATGGCACCGCGCAAGTCCTTGAGAATACGCACTTCCCGACTGCTTTCCATCCCATCGCCATAGCTTGACGCCTCGAGGAAATCGACCTCGATCGGCAAATCCAGCTCGCGCACCAGATCGGCGATAAACACAAATGACCCGCGCAGCAGACCAACCACAACCAGCTTGTCCGTACCGTCAAATTCGTCGTGAATTGCACGACACAAATCTTCAATGCGGGCGGCAATTGCCTTGGCAGAGATCATTTCATCGATCACATAGCGACGATCTGTCATGGCGATGACCCTTGCCCTTGAAACTAAGTACTTTATCGGTGAAACAGAGCTACCCTGAGGACGCAGCGAACGCAATGCCAAGCCATTCCGAGACCCGAAATCTGCCCTATACCGCAGACCAGATGTATGACCTTGTGGCCGACGTTGCCAGCTATCCAGAGTTTCTACCGTGGACTGCCGCCGCGCGCATTCGTTCGGACGAGGACAGGGGCGATCACCGCGTGATGGACGCCGATCTTGTAATCAGCTTCAAGGTGTTCCGCGAACGCTTTACGAGCCGGGTGGTACTTTGGCCCGAGGCGCGCAAAATCGACACGGAATATCTGGACGGACCGTTCAAGTATATGAAGTCAGGCTGGCATTTCGAGGATGCACCGGGGGGCTGCAAAGTCCATTTTCACGTCGATTTCGAATTCAAGAACGCGATCCTGCAAGGCATCATCGGTGTCGTCTTCAACGAGGCGATGCAGCGGGTTGTTCGGGCTTTTGAGAAACGTGCGGCGGCTCTGTACGCGCCGCAGACCTAGAAGTAGCAATTCACATCGCAAAGTTTTGGACCGCGCAAGGATCTACCCTGCGCGGTCCTTTGGTATCAACTGGTAAGATCGTAGGCCCGCTCACCGTGTACAGACAGGTCAAGTCCGCTGGTTTCGGTCTCAGCGTCCACACGCATCGGAACGATGGCGCGGCAGATGATCACAAGGACAATCGTGACCACAGCTGTAAACACACCGACAATCGCAAGCGACCCAAGCTGTGCGGCCCATGATCCCGCACCCAAGGCCGCGATCATGATCGTACCAAAGATACCGCCGACGCCGTGGACCGCAAAAACGTCAAGCGTATCATCGACCTTCAGCTTGTTGCGGATCAGCACAACGGCTTCTTGACACAAAATGCCAGCGACAGCGCCGATCAGCAGTGCCGCCCATGGTCCGACAAAACCGGATGCGGGGGTGATAGAGGCAAGGCCCGCAATGGTGCCGGTGACAATACCAACAAGAGAGGCCTTGCCGAATTTGATACGTTCCCACAGTGCCCAGGTCAGCGAGGCGGTGGCAGCAGAAATATGGGTCACGGTGATGGCCATGGCAGCACCACCATCAGCGGCAAGTTGTGACCCACCGTTAAAGCCGAACCAACCCACCCAAAGAAGGGCCGCACCGATCATCACCAGACCGGGGTTATGTGGTGGTTTCGAATGATCGCGACGCGCGCCCAGCATCACAGCGAGGATCAAGGCCGCCAGACCGGCAGTCTCATGCACAACGATACCGCCCGCAAAATCGCGTACGCCTGTTTCACCAAAGATGCCGCCGTCTGCCAGCATACCACCGCCCCAGACCCAGTGGACAACAGGCGCGTAGCACAAAAGCATCCAGAGGCCGGAAAACAACAGCATGAAGGCAAAGTTGATCCGTTCTACAAAGGCACCCACGATCAGCGCAGGTGTGATGATTGCAAAGGTCATCTGGAAGGCAAAGAACAGGATTTCAGGCAATGTCCCGCTCAGGCTGTCGGCATCCACGCCGGTAAGCCCGATCTTGTCGAGCCCGCCCCAATAGCCGCTGGTGCCGGGACCAAATGCGATAGAGTATCCCACAAGGAACCACAAAACCGACATCAGGCAGGCAATTGCATAACAATGCATGAACACGCTGAGCACGTTTCGTGCCCGTACAAGGCCGCCGTAAAACAGTGCGAGACCAGGTAAGGTCATCAGCAAAACAAGGGCCGTGGCAGTCATTATCCACGCGGTATCAGCGGCGTTCATTGCAGGTCTCCGTTCGGTGATTGGTCAATTGTCAGGCACAATGCCCAGCAGTTGAGCGCTGCAAAGCCCTTAAGCGCCTATTGAGCAGGCAATTTCATAATTGTTGAAATTTTGGGCGCTCAGATCGCGAGGAGCCTGAAATCAGGGCAGTTTTTGAATCTCGGCAAGAATCAGAGCAAGCGCATGATCCCGCGCAGCCTTGCGGACTGCATCGCGCCCGATGGCACCGAACTCGCGCGTCTCTACTTTTGTGCGCCCTCCAGAGGAAACGCCAAAGCAGACGCGGCCCTCGGGCTTATGCTCTGACCCGCCCGGACCTGCGATTCCTGTGATTGATACAGCGACAGAAGCGGCAGAATTCCTGAGCGCTCCTTCGACCATCTCGCGGGCGACCTCTTCTGAAACGGCACCTACAGCGTCCAGCGTCGCTTGGCCCACACCGAGCATTTCGACCTTTGCTAGATTGGTATAGGTCACGAACCCGCGCTCCATCATGACGGAGGATCCCGGCAAGTCCGTCAAAGCCGCCGCGACCATCCCGCCGGTACAGCTTTCGGCGGTGGCAATCGTTGCTTTCTTTGCAATGGCAGTAGTGAGAATATCCGCTGCAATCGGCATCACAAAACCCCGTGATAAAGCGCTGCGAGTGCCAAGACGCCAAGTGCCGCAAAGATGCCCGCAATTACATCATCCAGCATCACGCCCAAGGCATCTCCGCGTCGGTCTGCCCAACCCACAGGTCCGGGCTTTGTGATGTCAAACAGACGAAACAGGGCAAATGCCGCAATCCAGCCGGGCCACATTGCAAGAATAGAGATGTCCATGGACCAGGCCGCATAGCTAAGGGGCAGAAGCGCGATCCACTGACCGACCAGTTCATCCACTACAATTTCGGACGGGTCATGATCCGACGATCCCGCCGTCATCCGCGATGTCGCCCACCAGCCTTTGAGGAAGGCAATACCCACGCCCAAAGCAAGCAGAGGAAAGCCACCGATCACATGCAACACCCACGCATAAGGCAGTGAGAACAGCGACCCCCATGTGCCGGGGGCAGGGCGGAGGTATCCGACACCCATCAACGTACCAATCAACCGTGCCAACATCATGATTTCACCAATGTGGCCGTGGCCATACAGGCGATGCCTTCGCCCCGACCGGTAAAGCCCAAACGCTCGGACGTGGTTGCCTTGACCGAGACGCGATCGACATCCATGCCCATCAAGCCCGCCATGGTTTCACGCATCTTGGAGGCATGGGGGCCGACCTTGGGATGTTCACAGATCAGCGTGCAATCTACATGGTTGATCGCAAACCCCAACTCAGCCGCCATTTCGACTGCGTGTTTTAGAAAGACGTCGCTGGCGGCACCCTTCCATTGGGGGTCGGAAGGCGGAAAGTGTTGTCCGATATCTCCCTGCGCTAAAGCGCCGTAGATGGCATCAGTCACCGTATGCATCCCCACGTCTGCGTCGGAATGGCCAACCAGCCCGTGATCATGCTCGATGCGCACGCCGCACAGAATTACATGATCGCCTGGGCCGAAGGCATGAACGTCAAACCCGTTGCCGGTGCGAATATCCATTGTGCGTCTCCTGCGCGTGTTCTTTTCTTTCTTAGGCAAAGCAGGGATGGCACGCAATCGCTCGCTGCTACTGCTTAAATATTAGGCACAAGCCCGCTTGGTCTGGCCTATACTTGCGTTATAATATTGTGGCTTAGCGCCCTTCTGGGTACACCCAGTGAAAACGCACAAGGATTAAGCAGGTGAGCCAAATCGCCTTACCCTACGACCTGACACCGCCCGTCTTGCTGGCCCCGATGGCTGGAATCACGGATTTGCCGTACCGCACATTGGTTGCGCGCTTTGGCGCGGGCCTTGTCGTATCCGAGATGGTCGCCAGTCAGGAACTCCTGTGCCGTCGCCCCGGAACCCGTGAGAAAGCCGAGCTGGGTCTTGGTATCGAAGGGACTTCTGTCCAGATTGCCGGGCGCGAAGCTGAACCTATGGCGGAGGCGGCCCGCATGATCGTGAATCAAGGTGCACGCATTATCGATATCAACATGGGCTGTCCCGCAAAGAAGGTAACGCAGGGGGCATCCGGTTCAGCGCTGATGAAAACACCGGATCACGCATTGCACCTGATCGAGGCTGTGGTGGATGCAGTCGATGTCCCTGTCACACTGAAAACGCGGCTGGGATGGGATGACGCTATGCTCAACGCCGCCGACATCGCGCAGCGTGCTGAAGCCGCAGGCGTGCAAATGATTACCATCCACGGACGCACGCGCTGTCAATTCTATAAAGGGCAGGCCGACTGGCGGGCCATCCGCGCCATCAAGGACGCAGTCAACATTCCTGTCATCGCGAACGGTGACATCGTCTCTGCCTCGACGGCCCGCACAGCATTGGACCAATCAGGCGCAGACGGTGTGATGATCGGGCGGGGCAGTCAGGGCAAGCCATGGCTGTTGGCGCAGGTCGCACACGATCTGTATGGAACGCAGTTGCCGGACGTGCCGCAAGGTGCCGCATTCGCTGAAATGGTGCTTGAGCACTTTGAAGAAATGATCCGGTTTTACGGTGAAACGCTCGGCGGGCGCGTCGCCCGCAAACATCTGGGCTGGTACATGGATACTTGCCGCACGCCGGTGGACCTGCGCCGTGCGCTGTTGACCGCAAACACCCCTGATGCTGCGAGACGACTGATTCCGCAGGCGATGTATCTTGGATCAACCGAGGCCGCGGCATGACATCGGACAACAACATCTGGGCCTCGCTGCCGATCCCCGCTTTGCTGATCGCGCCTGACAATTCGATCAAAGGGGCCAACCCAGCGGCCGAAGGTTTTTTCAATGCCTCGGCCAAATCTGTCATAGGTCAACCGGTCTGGGACATGCTGGCAATAGATTATCCTCTGGAAGACGCCTTCAACCGCGCCCGCGAAAACAGCACCGCATTATTCGTGAATGATGTCGATGTGGGCAGCGGCCAGCGTGCGCCACTGAAATCCGCGCTTCAGATTGCCCCGTTACAGGGTGCGCCCGACCACATGCTGATGATGATTTCACCGCGTGAATTGTCTGGCCGTATGACGCAGAACCATTCGGTCAAATCGGCCGCGAAATCGGCCATCGGCATGGCGGAAATGTTGGCGCACGAGATTAAGAACCCTCTCGCCGGCATCACCGGGGCGGCGCAATTGCTGTCGATGGGACTGGATGCAGAAGAGCTTGAGCTGACCGATCTGATCGTCGCGGAATCGCGCCGCATCGTGAAGTTGCTGGAGCAGGTAGAGCAATTCGGCAATCTAACTGCACCCGTTCGTGCACCGGTGAACTTGCATGACGTGCTGGATCGTGCACGGCGCTCCGCTCTGCTGGGGTTTGGCGCGCAGATGAAGATCATTGAAGATTATGATCCTTCACTGCCTGCTGCGCTAGGTGACAAGGACCAGCTGCTGCAGGTTGTGCTGAACCTGCTCAAGAACGCATCAGAGGCCGCGGGCGAGGGTGGCGGTACAATCCGCCTGCACAGCTATTTCGAACATTCCTTCCGCATGCGCCGCGCCGATGGTTCCGGCCAGTTGTTGCCCTTGCAGATCGAAGTAATCGATGACGGGCCGGGTCTGCCGGAGCATATCAAAGGCGATATCTTTGATCCGTTCGTGTCGGGGCGCGAAAACGGAACAGGCCTGGGCCTTGCGCTGGTGTCCAAGATTATTTCGGAACATGACGGCTGGATTTCAGTGGAATCCGCGCCCGGACATACTGTTTTTCGTATCTCGTTGCCGCGTGCAACTGCGGCCAAACCGGCCGCCAAGCCTCAACCCACAAAGGAGAGTTGATCAATGGATGGCACTGTTCTGGTCGCCGATGACGACCGCACAATCCGCACTGTCCTGACGCAGGCCCTGACACGCGCGGGATGCAAGGTACACGCCACCTCAAGCCTTACTACGTTGATGCGTTGGGTTGGTGAAGGACGCGGTGACGCGGTGATTACCGATGTTGCGATGCCTGATGGCAACGGGTTGGAAATGCTGCCAAAAATTTCGCAGGACCGGCCCGATCTGCCGGTCATCGTGATTTCTGCGCAAAATACAATCATGACGGCGATCAAGGCGGCAGAGGCGGACGCGTTCGACTATCTGCCCAAACCATTCGACCTGCCGGATCTGATGAAACGCACGGCCCGCGCGCTTGAGCGCAAAAGTACTGTGCCGCGTCAGGAGCCAGCACAGACCGCCGGCGATGCGGACCGCGATGATCTGCCGCTTGTCGGGCGCACGCCGGTGATGCAGGCGCTGTACCGTTTGGTTGCCCGCGTGATGAATACCGATTTGCCTGTGTTGATCTGGGGCGAGAGCGGGACCGGCAAATCCCTTATAGGGCGGGCAATCCATGATTTTTCCGACCGGCGCACCTTGCCGTTTATCACGGTGACAGGGGCCGATCTTCAGGATCTGGAAGGCCCCGCGAGGGTGCTTGCCCGTGTGCGGGGCGGCACGCTTTTGATTGACGAAATTTCGGATATTTCGCTCGATGTACAGGCACGCATTGCCCGTATGATGGATGCACCGGGCGAATATGCACCACGTTTTCTCGCTACTAGCCAGTCCGATCTGGCCGAAGCGATGAAGAAAGGCACGCTGCGGCGCGATCTTTATTACCGTCTTTCCGGTGCCACTATACATGTGCCGGCCTTGCGTGACCGGGTGGAGGATATCGACCTGCTCGCCGATCACTTCCTGTCGCGCATTGAGGGTGTGGCGGGTCAGCCAAGAAGCCTTTCAAGTGGTGCGAGCAAGGTTTTCGCGAACTATTCCTGGCCCGGAAACGTTCGGCAGTTGGAGCACGCTATGCGGCAACTGGGTCTGACCAGCCGTGCGCCGGAAATCAGCCAGACCGAAGCCGAACAGGTATTGGGCGCTCAACCGGCAACAGAGCCTGTGCACGCCCAAGCCAATACCGAGCGGCTGGGAGCCAGCGTAGAGCGGCACCTGCGCAGATATTTCGACCAGCACGGCGCAATCCTGCCGCCCCCCGGCTTGTATGCCCGCATCCTGCGCGAGATCGAGGCGCCGCTGATCGAAATTGCGCTTTCTGCCACAGCCGGAAATCAGGCAAAATGTGCTGATTTGCTTGGCATCAACCGAAATACGCTGCGAAAGAAAATCACAGATCTTGATATAGAGGTGACAAGGGGTCGCAAAATGATGTAAAAGCGCCACATAACCGTGGCCAACGTGTATCAGCCAAAGGCTGTGCATGTTCAGGACCACATAATATGGCGGTAGGTGCAGCGATGCACCACATCATCGGTGAGGGCAGCGGGTGGCAACCCTGTCACGCAGTTTCAGTCTCGAAAAATTAGGCCGTCTGCGGCGCGTTAGACGTGTGCGCAATTTGGCGACACTTGGACTTGTGGTCCTTGGCCCCGTTCTAGCAATGGCGACTTACCTTGTTCTGGGTCCGTTGGCACAAGGGTCCAACACGCTCTCTTTACGTCTCATCCTGCTCACTGATCTTGTTTATATTCTGCTTGTCGCTGCATTGGTGCTAAGCCAGGTCGCCAGATTGATTGCCGCCCGTCGGGCGAAATCGGCAGGCTCGCGTTTGCACCTTCGTTTGACAGGTGTGTTCGCGCTTATGGCGTTGATCCCGACCGTCACAGTTGCGGTCTTTGCGGGTCTTACGGTGAACGTCGGTCTTGAGGGCTGGTTTTCGGATCGGGTACGTGGCGTGGTTGGATCGTCACTGGCCGCAGCACAAGCCTATGAAGCCGAGCAACGTGAAGACCTGATTACCGATGCGCGTACATTGGCACGCAGCATCGACAATGCGCGCCTGCAAGGCATCAACCGCAGCGACAGCGCGCTTTTGGGCGAGGGGCAGCGCCAAATCCAGCGTGGCCTGCGCGAAGCCTACCTTATTGACGGAACTGCACAAATCCGCGCGCGCGGCGACCGGTCCTACCTTTTTGATTTCGAACAACCCTCCGCCGCTCAGGTAGAAACAGCCCTTGCAGAGGGCATACTGGTCATCGAGGATTGGCCTAACAACGAATTCCGCGCGATGGTTCCGATGCAATCCTATGTGGACCGGTTCCTTTATGTCAGTCGCGCTGTGGATGGCGACATCCTGTCATTGCTTGATGAAACGACGGAAACGGTCCGGCTTTATCAACAGCTGGAATCAGAGCGTGGGCGCCTGCTGTTCGAATTCGGGCTTTTGTATCTGGGGTTCGCGGTGATCCTGATCCTTGCCGCAGTCTGGCTCGGCTTGTGGTTTGCGGAACGCCTGTCTGGCCCTGTCGGTCGTCTGACCGGTGCGGCGCAGCAGGTTGGTGCAGGTAACCTCAACGTGCAGGTACGCGAAGAAGACGGCGATGACGAAATCGCCATGCTCAGCCGGTACTTCAACCAGATGACCAAACAATTGCAGGGCCAGCGCGAAACCCTGTTGGATAACACGCGCCAGATTGAACGCCGCAGGCGCCTGTTTGATTCCGTTCTGTCATCAGTAACATCGGGCGTGGTGGGGTTGGACCCTGAAGGGCGTGTGACCTTCGTCAACCGCTCGGCCATGCGCCTGCTTGACTGGACCGAGGAAAAGCAGTCGCTGGCGCTTGAAGTTGTGGTGCCTGAGTTCGGTCCCTTGTTCGAGACAATTTCGAGCAGGGGTAGTGAAGTAGCGCAGGGCGAGGTGAAGGTATCGCGGCAGGGCGCGCTGGAAAACCTGCTGGTGCGCATGGCCACGCGTCGCGCTGATGATGGCCGGCTTGAAGGGTACGTTGTGGCATTTGACGATGTCACCGATCTGGTGAGCGCCCAGCGGATGGCCGCGTGGGGGGATGTGGCGCGCCGCATTGCGCACGAGATCAAGAACCCGCTCACTCCGATCCAGCTGAGTGCTGAGCGGATCAAGCGGAA
>NZ_JASD01000007.1 GCF_000622385.1 Sulfitobacter noctilucicola | reverse complement strand
ATTCCTGGTTCCGCTCTGGCAGCCATGGAAGGCCGTGACAACGAGATCGGCGAAGACTCCATCAAAAAGCTGATGGCAGCTGTTGACGAATACATCCCGACACCTGCACGTGCGGTTGACCAGCCGTTCCTGATGCCTGTGGAAGACGTATTCTCGATCTCCGGTCGTGGTACAGTTGTGACAGGCCGTGTCGAGCGTGGCGTGATCAACGTTGGCGACGAAATCGAGATCGTTGGTATCCGCGACACCAAGAAGACGACCTGCACAGGCGTTGAAATGTTCCGCAAGCTGCTGGACCGTGGTGAAGCGGGCGACAACATCGGCGCATTGCTGCGTGGTGTGGACCGTGAAGGTGTTGAGCGTGGCCAGGTTCTTTGTAAGCCCGGTTCCGTGAACCCGCACACAAAGTTCGAAGCCGAAGCCTATATCCTGACCAAGGAAGAGGGTGGCCGTCACACGCCGTTCTTTGCGAACTACCGTCCACAGTTCTACTTCCGGACAACAGACGTCACCGGTACTGTTCAGCTGCCAGAAGGCACTGAAATGGTTATGCCTGGCGACAACCTGAAGTTCGACGTCGAGCTGATTGCGCCGATCGCGATGGAGCAGGGCCTGCGTTTCGCGATCCGCGAAGGCGGCCGCACCGTTGGCGCGGGCGTGGTTTCCAAGATCACTGAATAAGCAACAACACATCGGCGTTGTTGCCGGTGCGACGCCTTGTGGCAGTGTCTTTTCCCCTTGAGGAAAAGATCACGAGAGCAAGGTGTCGGCTCGGTTGCTCAAGAAATACAAAAGGCCGCTCCACACCGGGGCGGCCTTTTACGTTTGCGCATCCCGCGCAGCTTGTCACCGCCGGTGCGTCGCCGCCACGCGCGATACCTCTTCATAAATGCCGGAGAGGGGCACAGGAGGGAGGTGGACGTTTCGTCCATCCTGTGATGCGGTATGACTATCCTAGCGAGGAGCCAGCCATGCCCAAGATGCCCGATACTCCTGTTTTTGCCGAACCTACCGAAAAGCATCCCATCAAGCTTGCCGATGGCACGGTCCACGCCGGTTCGGTCTTTCTTGCCGCAGCAATAGATCATCCGCGGATCGAAGCGGGGGCGTACAGCTACGCCAGTGCCCATACGCCGCCCGACGATTGGGCCGCGCACCTTGCGCCGTATCTCTATCCCGCCAGCCCTGAAAAGTTACGTATCGGTAAGTTCTGCCAGATTGCTGATGGGGTCACGTTCATTACGTCATCGGCGAACCACCGGTATGACGGTATCTCCTCGTTTCCATTTGCGATATTTGGCGGAGGTGAAATGGCGGGGCGGCCCTCGATGCCGGATGGGAGCCAAGCGAAGGACACGGTGATCGGGAACGACTGCTGGATAGGGCAGGGCGCGCGTATCATGCCCGGTGCGCAACTCGGCCATGGGGTCATTGTCGGTGCGGGGGCGGTGGTGTCTGGAACGGTGCCTTCGTATTCGATTGTGGCGGGTAATCCCGGACAGGTTCGGCGCGTAAGGTTCACGCCGGAAGACGTACAGCAGCTTTTGCAAACTGCTTGGTGGGACTGGCCTATTGAAAAAATTCTCGCCCACGAGGCTGAGATATGCGGCGGGGATGTGGGTGCCTTGGCGCGTGCTGCTGTTGGTCCTTTCTGATCAATGGGATCTGCGTTTGGGGATGGGTGACAGCCGTAGGGTGCTTAAACGCAAAAAGCCCACGCGTATTGCGTGGGCTTTTACGTGTATTGAAAGCGATCAGGCTGCTTTTCTGTTGATGCCGCCGTTGGTCGCAATCTCTGTCATCCTGCGGTCGCCATCATAGGTCTCGTCCAGTTGCTCCTGCAGAATCGCACCGTCTTCATCAAGGTCGAGACGGTTGGCAAAGGCCACAAGGCAGCCGTAGCCTGCGAGGGCGTAATGCACCATGCGCTGGTACTGCGTGACGATCATCGCATCGCGGGTAGCATCGTCACCGAACTCTTCGTCCAGCACATGTGCGTGGGCTTCTGTAACAAGACCCTCCATGCCTTTGCAGTGCTCCCCTTCGGGATCAATGTCATGGGTGGCACAGATTGATTTCAGCTTGTCCATGCCGGTTGCGATGCCGTTGGAACCGGCGATAAGCGCCTCGCTCAGTTCCTTGTCGGACGCAGCGCGGCCCAGTGCTGTTGTGGCTTCCAAAGATTGCTTGCAAGCGCTGTAGAGGTCCTGAAGTTGATCATGGTAAACGTCGTGCAGATTGTTAAGTGCCATTGTGTATCTCCTATTCGCATCATCAATTGCGTTGGAGATGAAACGCCGCTCGATGGCTCAATGTTCCTAAAAACTGTGATTGGGTACGATCTGGCCTTGATTGCCGCGCAAATTGGGACTAGGCAACCGCACGGCATAGGGGTTTAGCTCAGTTGGTAGAGCATCGGTCTCCAAAACCGAGGGTCGTGGGTTCGAGTCCCTCAGCCCCTGCCAGATTTCCAGATATGATGTGACAGTACCAACCGCCGCCGGTGTGACCTGTAACGCGTAAGGCGGTACATTCGCCAAAGCGCCTACACCATTTGCCATATTGTTGCCATAATTACGCCCTGCAACCGTCCGAAACCTTGGGTACCCCAGATTGAAAACCGGGCAAGGGAAACGACCATGGCGACAGAGATGCAGACCAAACAGCAGGCGGACACAAGCCCCGATGCCGGTCCGCCGTCCGACTTGGATCCAAATGCGCTGGCCGCTATTCGGGAACTCTTGCACACGGAAGCAACCGAGCCTGTCCAGCCTGCTCCTGAACGCCAGACCGAAGCACCCGCGCAGGCAGTGCCTGTTGCTCCTGTAGCGCCCCGCCGTACGCGTTCTGCTGCCGCACCGCTGGAAGCGCCCGCTGTTTCCCCAAAGGGCCAGCCTCAGCAGGAGGCCTTTGCCGATCTTCCAAATGAGCCTGTGCGCCGCGCCGCCGCACCCGGGCTGAAAGCCAGGATTATGTCGTACCGGCCAACACCCAAGCATATGATCCTGTTCAGCATCGCCTTGCTTGTTCTGTTTCGCCCATGGCTCGTGATCGGTCTCTTTTTCCTGAGCCTGTTTGTCATGGTCGGCGTTTTCCTGATCCTCGGGTATGACGGTTTCTGGCGTCGTGCCATGGGACTGGCCCGCTGGTATGCGCAGCGCCGCCCTTCCCGCGCGGCCGAGCTTCATCAAAAGCTTGATGCCTTCGCGATGAAGTGGGACGCTGTGTTGGATCGTTTCCCTGAAGGGTCGGTTGACGGCCTGTACCTGCCGGACTTTGGTGAGCTGGAAGCGGCAGAGAGCCGCCACGATGCCGCCCTCGAACGTCGTTTTTCGGATTTGCGCGAGGGCGGTGCCTGAATCTTTCTCGCATCGTCCCGGCATTCTGCGGGCTTGAAACCCCATGCTTCACCCGTTAGATGCCAACAACGGACAGTTTAGGAAAAGCGACATGGCGATGACCAATCCACTTCAGTTTATTCAGCAAGTGCGTGCCGAAGTTGGCAAGGTCGTCTGGCCCACACGCCGCGAAGTGGTACTGACCACGATCATGGTCTTTATCCTTGCTGCACTGACGGCTGTTTTCTTTGCTATTGTTGATATCATCATCCGTAGCGGTTTGAACGGTGTGCTGGGCATCTTTGGCTGAACACGCGGCGGCGCGGCAGGCACGGACCAAAAATCCTGTCCTCAGGCTTGAATCCTGATCGCTCAGCAGCTATTCGCAATCCAGACCTGATGAGGCGTGCGGCGAATCGAGCCCGCGCGCCCTTTTTTATTCAGGAATTCACGGATCAGATGGCAGGCCGCCGGCCGCATCGCAAGACAGGGACATAAGTTCAGATGGCAAAGCGTTGGTATTCGGTCAGTGTCCTCTCCAACTTCGAGAAAAAGATCGCCGAGCAAATCCGCACGAATGTGGAAGAGCAAGGACTTGAGGACCAGATCGACGAAGTACTGGTGCCCACCGAAGAAGTGATCGAGGTGCGGCGCGGCAAGAAGGTGACAACCGAGCGTCGCTTTATGCCCGGCTACGTTCTGGTGCACATGGAAATGTCCGATCAGGGCTACCACCTGATTAACTCCATCAACCGCGTCACGGGTTTCTTGGGGCCACAAGGCCGGCCGATGCCGATGCGTGACGCAGAGGTTCAGGGCATCCTTGGCCGCGTTCAGGAAGGCGAAGATGCGCCACGCACGCTTATCCACTTTGAGGTGGGTGAGAAGGTCAAGGTTGGCGATGGCCCGTTCGAAGACTTCGACGGTATGATCGAGGAAGTCGACGACGAGAACCAGCGCTTGAAGGTTTCCGTCTCGATCTTTGGTCGCGAAACTCCGGTGGAGCTGGAGTATACACAGGTGATCAAGCAGAGCTGATGTCTGGGGCGGGCTATGCCCACCTTACGCGCTTCTGATCAGGCGGGCAGTGGCACACTTTGCGGTGCCGCTTGCCGCCTTACCAGTTTGGAGCCTCTGGGATCCAAGCACATCCCAAACCATCAACCTCACGTATACCGTCACCAAAGCGCCAGCGGTCACCCCATCAGCGGTTTGTGAGCCGCAGAGGACCGGCACTGCCCGGCGGCTATCTTGCTCGATCGCAAGTGGGGGCAGTCCATTGTCCGCTGTGCGGGACGAAGCTGCCGTCTGCCAGAGCTGGTCCAACGACCGCTTTTGTTCAACGCCTCTCAACAACCTAGTGTCAGATCAGAAGCACAGCTAGGTAAGTGGCATAAGCTAAGACAAATAGACCGCCTTCACGTCGAGAGATGGTCCAATCACTGCGGGCGAAAACAACGAGCAAGACCGTGGTCGCGCACAGCACCCAGATATCGAGGCGGATAATCTCATTCGGTATTTGCATGGGTTGGACAAGAACAGTGATGCCTAGGATGCCGAGTATGTTGAAGATGTTGCTGCCCAGCACATTGCCGAGCGCCACAGAGCCTTCACCTTTCCGAACCGCAATGATCGAGGTCACAAGTTCAGGCATAGATGTCCCGATTGCTACGATTGTCAGACCGATCACTGCTTCCGACAGTCCTGCAGCCTGAGCGATGGTCACCGCGCCTGAGACCAGGAACCGTGCCCCTATAATGGTTATCACCAACCCTGCCAGCGCGAGGATCAAGGACACGGCCAGCGGCGTCTCAGGACCCAGTACGGTCTCGGCTTCACTCTCGTAGACAGCCGCCGCAGGTGTCCCGCCGCTGTGTTTTTCAGTCCAGAGCGTGAACCCCAGATATGCGGCCAGGGCGAGTACCAGAGCGGCACCGATTAACCGGCCAACTTCTCCCCAAAGAACAGCTCCGAGGCAAAGGAGGGTTGCTAGGACGACGACGGTTCCGTCCCGCCGAAACGCTTTCGGGTCAACTGCAATTGGCGCAATCAAGGCGGCAATGCCAAGGATCAGCAGCACGTTTCCAATATTGCTGCCGACGACGTTTCCGACTGCAATTCCAGAAGACCCCGATAGTGCAGCTTGCAAGCTCGTTACCAACTCCGGAGACGAGGTGCCAAATCCTACCAGAGTGATACCGATGACCATAGGTGAGATGCCAAACGACTTCGCGGACGACACCGCGCCACGCACAAGCAATTCGCCGCCAACGATCAGGCCGAAGAGACCCACAAAGACAAGAAGTGTCGCGCTCATTTTGGGAAGGTTCTTTCTACTGAGTTACGAACGGAAAATGTGCATCAAAATTTCTTCTACAAGAACCGAAGCGGACCTTTATGCGCAGCGCAGCATCCGACAGTTTGGGCTCGTTGCCGTCATTCGCCGCGTGTGCATCTACTTGAGCACGTCTGGAAGCGTTACAGAGGTTCGCTATGCAGGACGGAGCCGACCTTCACACTCAACGACAGAAGGTCCGCCTCCACATTTCTATTTGTCGACTGAAAAATTGACAATTCGTGATCCCACGTTTACCCGATACTTCGGAGCCTGCCGGGACGACCCGGCCACGACAGGGCAATAGTCAGGACGACCTGCGAAAAGTGGAGGTCAAGATGGCTTGGATTTTTCTTATCATCGCAGGTGCACTGGAAGTCGTTTGGGCGACGGGGCTCAAAAAGCTTGGCATTGCTTTCTCTTGGACACTTGGCGCTCTGACGCTCATCGCGATGATCACGAGCCTCGTTGCTCTTTACGCTGCGATGACCCGACTGCCGCTTGGTATCGCCTATCCGATCTGGACAGGTATCGGTTCTGTCGGATCGGTGCTGGTCGGCGTGATTGCCTTTAATCAAAATCTCAGCACAGCCAACGTGGCGGGTTTGACACTTCTGGTTTTCGGAATGTTTCTGCTCGGCTCAGATGCGCATTAAGACGAAAGGACACGAACAATGACGACAAGAACCAAAACAGCGAGAAACCTGATCGAAGGGCGACCCGCGCTCATCGTAATCGACATTCAGAAAAGCACTTTTATCGACAACAGCGAGGTGCGTTCCATCGACAACATGCCGGGTTACAAGGATCGCATGATCGCTGCGCGCGATCTGGTCGATGCTGCGCATGAGAAAGATATCCCCGTCATCTTCATCCAAGAAGTCCATCGTCCGGATCTGATCGACTTCGGTCGGGAATTGGACGGCGATGAGGACGTCCATTGCCTTGAGGGCGATCCGCGTACGGAAGTCGCCAAAGAGGAAATGGGATTTCGCAAAGGCGACTACATCATCCCAAAGCGGCGCTATTCTGCGTTCTTCGGAACTGATCTTGAGATTCTATTGCGCGGCCAGAAGGTCGACACGCTGCTCCTGTGCGGTGGTCTGACAGATGTTTGTGTTCACTACACGTTCGTGGATGGGCATCAGTCCGACTATTTCTGCCGTGTCGTTGAGGATTGCGTGGGCGGATCGTCTGTAGAGGCTCATGAGGCGGCGTTGAAAGCGATGGAGTATCTGCAAACTGGTGCGGTTCAGAATCGGGCCACGGTAATCGAAGCGATGTTATCCCATGGGCATGCGGATTGATTGCTCGGGGCCTATCTTCCGCCCGTTGATGTTGAACCGGTCATTCGCGGCAATGCAGCAAGTGGGTAGGTATGGGCTCGAAGCAGACATTCAGTCCTGATCCACTCGAAACCCTTGCAAAACCCTCAACTCACCTATACCCCGCACCAATCGCCCGCAAAGGCGATTCACCACCGTGGGAGGCGCGCGTGCCGCGGCATGCAGACCAGACCACGCAACACATGGCTCGAAGGTCGCGACCCGAGAGCGTTGAAAAGGAGAAGGCCAATGGCCAAGAAACTCGTCGGTACGATGAAGTTGCAGATTAAAGCGGGGCAAGCCAACCCGTCCCCGCCCGTAGGTCCAGCATTGGGTCAGCGCGGCATCAACATCATGGAATTCTGTAAGGCATTCAACGCCAAAACAGCGGACATGGAGCCCGGTGCACCTTGCCCGACCGTGATCAGCTACTATCAGGACAAGTCCTTTAACATGGACATCAAGACGCCACCTGCGTCTTACTACCTGAAAAAAGCGGCCAAGATTAACTCTGGTGCAAAAACGCCATCCCGCGAAACCGTCGGCACAGTGACGGCCAAGCAGCTGCGTGAAATCGCAGAAGCGAAGATGGTCGATCTGTCCGCCAACGATGTTGAGCAGGCGATGAAAATCATTCTGGGTTCTGCCCGGTCCATGGGCATCGAGGTGAAGTAAGATGGCAAAACTTGGAAAACGCACTGCTGCGGCCCGCGAAGCATTCGCAGGCAAAGAAGATGTGACCGTTGAAGAAGCGGTTGCGCTGATCAAAGCCAATTCGAAGGTCAAGTTTGACGAGACAGTCGAGATTGCCATGAACCTTGGTGTTGACCCACGCCACGCAGACCAGATGGTCCGCGGTGTGGTCGGCCTGCCAAACGGTACAGGCAAAACGATGCGGGTTGCTGTGTTCGCACGCGGTCCGAAGGCAGAAGAGGCAACAGCCGCTGGTGCCGATATCGTTGGCGCAGAAGACCTGATGGAAATCGTGCAGTCCGGCAAGATCGAATTCGATCGTTGCATCGCGACACCTGACATGATGCCAATCGTTGGTCGTCTGGGTAAGGTCCTTGGACCGCGCAACCTGATGCCGAACCCAAAAGTAGGCACGGTCACCATGGACGTCAAAGAAGCAGTTGAAGCGGCCAAAGGCGGCCAGGTTCAGTTCAAGGCGGAAAAAGGCGGCGTTGTGCACGCAGGCGTTGGCAAAGCGTCCTTCGGTGAAGCGCAGCTGGTCGAAAACATCCGTGCCTTTGTCGGTGCTGTGGCCAAGGCCAAGCCAGCCGGTTCCAAAGGGACGTACATGAAGAAGATCAACCTGAGCTCCACAATGGGCCCGGGCGTGTCAGTTGCCGTGGATAACGCAACCGGCGAATGATCTGATCTTTCAGATTAGAAATTGAGAAGGGGCGGTGAGAAATCACCGCCCTTTTTGCGTTCCGGTCTGGGCTTGCTATCCAATTCTACGATCAGATGCGGGTGATCTGGCCTTGAAAGGCACGAATCCCGCCAGAGGTTTGCCATCTTTTCATTGCAACCATGCACTGGAAGAACGGAATTCGAGTGAGACCGCACATGGCTACTTTTGGAAATCGTCGGAGCGCGATGAGGGCGTTTGGCCTTGGGATGGCTTTCAGCAAGCTGTTCACGATGGGGCTGGATACACCGCGCGGCTTGAAGGTTTTAATGTTCTCGGCCGTGCTGAGTTTCATCTTTCTGCTGATGCCCGGGCTTCATTACCTGCTGTTGTTCAGCGGGATCGGTATTCCGCTGCTGCCCGTTATGTTCTTTCTACCGACCCTTGTGCTGGCATGGGCCTGCATCGTGATGTTCCGCATGATTTTGCCATTGACGGGCGGACCGCTGAAATTTGCGGCTTACGCTGGTACTGCCTTGCTGTTGTTTCTTCCGGCGCAGTGGATGAACGCATCGGGCTACCAAAAACAGATCGCATTGACTGCGGATGATCACAACAGTCTGGACTTGCCACTGAATGTCCAAACGGTCGCTGTTGTGAACCGCATGAAAAGTACCACAGAAAGCTGTGATCGTTTATGTTTGCACGTTTTGCTGAGCGGTGTAGCCTCAACGGTAGTTGTAAAACCGGTGCCGGTTGGGATGACCGTGCCAGATCCGGATTCGATTGGCATGGCCTACTCGTTTGAACAACGCGCATCCTGTCCCGATGTTAAACTCAATCCGAAACACTACTGGCTGCCCCACGGGCCTGCGGGACAGACACCCAGTTCATCGCGCAATGCTGCGGAAATCGCCACCCAGATGGTTGCATCCGGACATTGCCTCATTGCGCATGAAGCACCTGTCTCTGACGCTGATCTGATTATTGTGTTGGGTCCGGTTTTTCAGGAAAAGCAGCGCAAACATCAACTGGGGTTTGATTTCGGCCTCAGCGGTATACAGGCCGCGCGTCTTGAGATGTATGTGCCTGACGCTTCCGGCGACTTTGAAGAGGTGTTTCGCGCAACGTCCGGTACAGGCCAAAAATTCGCGCCATTTCTGATGCCAATGCCAAGTTTTGTGCTGGATGAGCCTTCGGGCTGGGTAAAGACCGAATTTAGGTTCAACGATAAGGATTATTCCGAACAATCCAAATGGGGTGTTTTCGACAAGATTGAGGATGTTTTGGGGTTGTCGTTGGCTTTGGATGATGGTGCTTACCGCAAAGCAGCTCAAGATAACATCATTGCACTTTTGGAGGCGGACCGCAGTCCGACCAAAGAAGAATGGCGGGTCTTTTCCCAGTATTGGAAAGGGCTGAATATTTCGCCCAATGGTGGCAACAGTACCAAGCAGCATCCTGATCTGCGCGATGCAGAGATCGCCCGACGTGTAGCGGCGTCTCCTCATATGAAATTGCCGTCTAATTTCGAATTATTCGTGAGATACAATAGCGCCGTCGAACTTGTGCGGGGCGATGTGATTGCCCAAGGACTTGCCAGACGCCTCCGGGTTCACAACAGCACCGGCAAGGATTTCGCAAGAGCGGCGGCAGCGATGTCTTACTTGCCTGATAACGTATTGCGCGATCATCTGGACCTTTTGCAATACTTGACGACCGTGCGCGAAAAGCGGGGTCCGGCGGCGCGTCTTCTACGCAAGCTCCATCTTGGCGGACCGTCCGCTGCACCGGCATTGGCCAATCTGGTGAATGCCGGTCTGGCGGAAGATAATGTCAAATTAGCGATCCAGAGTTTGCTTGGCATTTGCGATATCGGTCCTGCGGCGCGGCCCGTTCTAGAAGGGTTGCGAGACACCGAACGTGCGGTGCGCGGACGAGAGAGCAAAACTTATTATCAAGCGCGGATCAATGTATCGGCACATCTCGGTCTGGAACGTGAAAAGGTGCGCAGCCTTGTCCCGCGAGAGATCCTCGCAAAAAGGGCGAAGACCTGGTTTGATATGGTTTATGATCGCGCAGCTGCGTCAAATTCGCCTTGTCATATATAGGGGCAGCCGCATTTCCGCCGTGAGGTCTTGAGGATTGACCTGTCGTGAGAAAAATGCTTTCTTCTTTTCAGACCAATTCCTGTTTCAGGGGTTGGAAATCCCCCCACAAGACGTTAATCCACCAATCAAGCATAACAGCGCGATTCGTCGCGCTTTTGTGCTTTTCGTCCGAGACGGTGGGTGAGGGGCCTATTTCCTCATAATTCCTGCCCGAGACGGGAGTGGTAGAATTTCTTCGGATGCGCCCTTTGTGGCTCTCCGCAGTGACACGCGCCGAACCCCGTAAGGACCCGAAATGTCGGGACACTACTTGTTCTCGGCAAAACTGAGCCGGAGGGGTAACCCTCCCTTACTGGAGTGAAACTGTGGATAGAGCACAAAAAGAACAGTTGGTCGACGAACTCGGCCAAATCTTTGAAAGCTCTGGCGTCGTTGTGGTATCTCACTACGTCGGTTTGACAGTTGCTGAAATGCAGGACCTTCGGGCGCGCGCACGCGCTGCCGGTGGGGCCGTGCGTGTTGCCAAGAACAGGCTCGCCAAAATCGCCCTTGAGGGAAAGCCATGCGAAAGCATCGGTGATCTTCTGACGGGTATGACCGTTCTGACCTATTCTGAGGATCCTGTGGCTGCGGCCAAGGTTGCTCAGGAATTCGCCAAGGAAAACGACAAGCTCGTGATCCTTGGTGGTGCAATGGGTGAGAACGCTCTGGACGCCGCCGGTGTTGAAGCCGTGTCCAAGATGCCTTCGCGGGAGGAGCTTATCTCCACCATCGCGGGCATGCTGGGCGCACCTGCATCCAACATCGCCGGGGCCATTGGCGCACCTGCAAGCAACATTGCATCCATCCTGTCCACGATCGAGGACAAGGCTGCTTAAAGCAAGTCAAGCTGGCGTGTTGAAACAACACGTTGGAACACACATATTGTTAACGGAAAGAGCTAAACATGGCTGATCTGAAGAAACTGGCAGAAGAGATCGTTGGTCTGACACTGCTTGAAGCACAAGAACTGAAAACAATCCTTAAGGACGAGTACGGCATCGAGCCCGCAGCAGGCGGCGCAGTGATGATGGCTGGTCCAGCAGACGGTGCCGGTGGCGCTGCTGAAGAGAAGTCCGAATTTGACGTCGTTCTGAAGAACGCGGGCGCATCCAAGATCAACGTGATCAAGGAAGTTCGCGGCATCACCGGTCTGGGCCTGAAAGAAGCCAAAGATCTGGTTGAAGCTGGTGGCAAAATCAAAGAAGGCGTCGACAAAGCCGAAGCCGAAGACGTCAAAGCGAAGCTGGAAGCAGCTGGCGCAGAGGTCGAGCTGGCTTAAGCTGGTTGGTGGGTTCACGCCCACCCTACAGGTTAATATGCCGTAGGGTGGGTGAAACCCACGCAGAACAATGGCTGGACGGAGAGAAATCTCTGTCCAGCCAAACCTGTCTTGAAGGGTGCTTTTGGTTAAAACCGTAAGAAAGCCCCCTTCTGGAGAGGTCCAAAGGTCGGAAGGGTTGCGGTGGGACGCAATCCAGCATTGACCGGACTAATCCGCTCTGATGGACGCGCCACGGCCCCGGTGGCGGCGTTCAGGCAAGAGATACGAAAGGTATTACGACACATGGCACAATCCTTCCTTGGCCAGAAGCGTCTGCGTAAATATTATGGCAAAATCCGCGAAGTGCTGGACATGCCGAACCTGATTGAGGTTCAAAAATCATCCTACGACCTGTTCCTGAATTCCGGCGATGCCGAGACGCCCACCGATGGTGATGGCATCCAGGGTGTTTTCCAGTCGGTCTTTCCGATCAAAGATTTTAACGAGACATCCATCCTCGAGTACGTGAAGTACGAGCTTGAAAAGCCCAAGTACGACGTTGAGGAATGTCAGCAGCGCGACATGACATACTCCGCGCCGCTTAAGGTAACACTGCGTCTGATCGTATTCGAAATCGATGAAGACACAGGTGCGAAGTCTGTCAAAGACATCAAAGAGCAAGACGTATTCATGGGCGATATGCCCCTGATGACGCCGAACGGTACGTTCATCGTGAACGGAACCGAGCGTGTGATCGTGTCCCAGATGCACCGCTCACCTGGTGTGTTCTTTGACCACGACAAGGGCAAGACCCACTCCTCCGGTAAACTGCTGTTTGCCTGCCGCATCATCCCATACCGCGGCTCGTGGCTCGACTTCGAATTCGACGCCAAAGACATCGTCTTTGCGCGCATCGACCGTCGCCGCAAACTGCCTGTGACAACCCTGCTTTATGCACTGGGTCTGGATCAGGAAGGCATCATGGATGCGTACTACAACACCGTGACGTACACGCTGAAAGCCAAAAAGGGCTGGGTTGCACCGTTCTTCCCGGACCGCGTGCGGGGCACGCGCCCGACCTACGATGTGGTCGATGCCAAATCCGGTGAAGTGCTGTTCGAAGCAGGCAAGAAAGTCACGCCTCGCGCTGTTAAAAAGCTGATTGACGAAGGTGAAGTGAAAGAGCTTCTTTTGCCGTTCGACCACATTCAGGGCAAATTTGTCGCCAAGGACATCATCAACGAAGAAACCGGCGCGATCTATGTCGAAGCTGGTGACGAGTTGACGCTGGAGTACGACAAGGACGGCGATCTGATCGGCGGCACGGCCAAAGAACTGGTCGATGCAGGCATCACCGAGATCCCGCTTCTGGACATCGATAACGTCAATGTCGGTCCTTACATGCGTAACACCATGGCGAACGACAAGAACATGAACCGCGACACCGCGCTCATGGACATCTACCGCGTCATGCGTCCGGGCGAGCCGCCCACCGTTGAAGCCGCGTCCGCGCTGTTTGACACGTTGTTCTTTGATTCAGAGCGTTATGATCTGTCGGCTGTTGGTCGTGTGAAGATGAACATGCGTCTGGATCTGGATGCAGAAGATACCGTGCGCACCCTGCGCCGCGAAGATATCGTTGCGTGTATCAAAGCACTGGTTGATCTGCGTGATGGCCGTGGTGACATCGACGACATCGACCACCTTGGTAACCGTCGTGTGCGTTCCGTTGGCGAGCTGATGGAAAACCAGTACCGCGTTGGCCTGCTGCGCATGGAGCGCGCGATCAAGGAGCGTATGTCTTCTGTCGAAATCGACACAGTCATGCCGCAAGACCTGATTAACGCGAAACCAGCCGCTGCTGCGGTACGTGAATTCTTTGGCTCTTCGCAGCTGTCGCAGTTCATGGACCAAACCAACCCGCTGTCCGAGGTCACGCACAAGCGTCGCCTTTCAGCGCTTGGGCCTGGCGGTCTGACACGTGAGCGTGCCGGTTTCGAAGTACGTGACGTTCACCCGACCCACTATGGCCGGATGTGTCCGATTGAAACGCCGGAAGGTCCGAACATTGGTCTGATCAACTCGCTGGCGACGTTCGCTCGTGTGAACAAATACGGCTTTATCGAAACGCCTTACCGTGTGGTTAAGGACAGCACCGTCACAGACGAAGTGCACTATATGTCCGCGACCGAGGAAATGCGTCACACTGTGGCGCAGGCGAACGCGTCTCTCGATGTGAACGGCAAGTTCACAAACGAGATGGTAAACACACGCCGCTCCGGTGATTATACGCTCGCACCTACCGAAAGCGTTGATTTGATTGACGTATCACCCAAGCAGTTGGTCTCTGTTGCGGCCTCGCTCATCCCGTTCCTTGAGAACGATGACGCGAACCGCGCTTTGATGGGTTCCAACATGCAACGTCAGGCGGTGCCATTGCTGCAAGCGGAAGCCCCGCTGGTCGGCACAGGTATCGAAGAGGTCGTGGCACGCGATTCCGGTGCGGCCTATATGGCACGCCGTGCGGGTGTGATCGATCAGGTGGATGCGTCACGTATCGTTATCCGCGCGACCGAAGACCTTGAGCTGGGCGATGCAGGCGTAGACATCTACCGCATGCGCAAGTTCCAGCGTTCCAACCAGAACACCTGCATCAACCAGCGTCCGCTGGTCAAAGTGGGTGAGACGGTAACAAAGGGTCAGGTTATTGCCGATGGTCCGTCCACAGATATGGGTGAATTGGCGCTTGGTAAAAACGTGGTTGTCGCGTTCATGCCTTGGAACGGTTACAACTACGAAGACTCCATCCTGATCTCCGAGCGGGTTTCCCGTGATGACGTCTTCACCTCGATCCACATCGAGGAATTCGAAGTCGCTGCACGTGACACAAAGCTTGGGCCTGAGGAAATCACACGCGATATTCCGAACGTCGGTGAAGAAGCGCTGCGCAACCTCGACGAGGCGGGCATCGTATATATCGGTGCGGACGTTGAGCCGGGCGATATCCTTGTGGGCAAGATCACACCGAAGGGCGAAAGCCCGATGACGCCGGAAGAGAAGCTCCTCCGCGCCATCTTTGGTGAGAAAGCGTCTGACGTGCGTGATACATCCCTTCGGGTGAAGCCGGGTGATTTTGGCACAGTCGTCGAAGTGCGCGTCTTTAACCGCCATGGTGTGGAAAAAGACGAACGTGCGCTGCAGATCGAGCGTGAAGAAGTCGAACGTCTGGCACGTGACCGTGATGATGAGATGGCCATTCTGGACCGGAACATCTTTGCACGTCTGCGCGATATGATCCTTGGCAAGGTTGCTGTGAAAGGCCCGAAAGGCGTCTCTCCCAACAGCCAGATCACCGAGGATATGCTGGACAACGTCCTGACCCGTGGTCAGTGGTGGCAGTTGGCACTTGAAGACGAAGACGACGCGAAAATCGTCGAGGCGTTGAACGAGCAGTACGAGATCCAGAAGCGGACCTTGGATGCACGTTTCGACGACAAAGTCGAAAAAGTGCGCCGTGGTGATGATCTGCCTCCGGGTGTGATGAAGATGGTCAAGGTGTTCGTGGCGGTGAAGCGCAAGCTGCAACCGGGCGACAAGATGGCCGGCCGTCACGGCAACAAAGGTGTTATTTCCAAGGTTGTACCAATGGAAGACATGCCTTTCCTTGCAGACGGTACGCCGGTTGATTTCTGTCTGAACCCGCTTGGTGTTCCATCGCGTATGAACGTCGGCCAGATTCTTGAGACACACATGGGTTGGGCCGCACGCGGTCTGGGTCTGAATGTCGATGAGGCGCTGCAAGAGTACAAACGCTCTGGCGATCTGACACCAGTACGCGAAGCGATGAGCATCGCCTACGGCGAAGACGTGTATTCCGAAGGCCTTGAAGGCATGGACGAAGACACGCTTTTGGAAGCGGCAGGCAATGTCACCCGCGGTGTGCCAATTGCGACACCTGTTTTCGACGGTGCCAAGGAAGCTGATGTGAACGACGCGCTTGTGCGTGCCGGGTTCAACTCTTCCGGTCAGTCGGTGCTGTTTGATGGTCGTACGGGCGAGCAATTTGCGCGTCCTGTGACCGTTGGCGTCAAGTACCTGCTGAAACTGCACCACTTGGTGGACGACAAAATCCACGCGCGTTCAACCGGTCCGTACTCCCTCGTCACACAGCAGCCGCTGGGTGGTAAGGCTCAGTTCGGCGGGCAGCGTTTCGGTGAGATGGAGGTCTGGGCACTTGAAGCTTACGGTGCCGCCTACACCCTGCAGGAAATGTTGACTGTGAAATCGGATGACGTGGCTGGCCGGACGAAGGTCTATGAAAGCATCGTCAAGGGCGAGGACAACTTCGAAGCGGGCATTCCAGAGAGCTTTAACGTTCTCGTGAAAGAAGTCCGCGGCCTCGGCCTGAATATGGAACTCCTGGATGCGGAGGAAGATGAGTGAGGGAAAGATCGGGAAGTTTCAAACTTCCCGACCGTTTTCTTTGAAAGAAAACGATCCTCGACATTTGCCTAACGCTCCCAATTCAAGGAATTGAAAATGAACCAGGAACTGACAAACAACCCGTTCAACCCCGTCGCTCCGATGAAGACGTTCGACGAGATCAAGGTTTCCCTTGCCTCGCCAGAGCGTATCCTGTCGTGGTCGTTCGGTGAGATCAAGAAGCCAGAAACCATCAACTACCGGACGTTCAAGCCCGAGCGTGACGGCCTGTTCTGCGCGCGTATCTTTGGCCCGATCAAAGACTATGAATGTCTGTGCGGCAAATATAAGCGCATGAAATATCGCGGCGTTGTCTGCGAAAAATGTGGTGTCGAAGTCACGCTGCAAAAGGTTCGCCGCGAGCGTATGGGCCACATCGAGCTGGCCTCGCCTGTGGCACACATCTGGTTTCTGAAATCACTGCCGTCCCGGATCGGTCTCATGCTCGACATGACACTGCGCGATCTGGAGCGGGTACTGTATTTCGAGAACTACGTGGTGATCGAACCCGGTCTGACGGACCTCACCTACGGTCAGATGATGACCGAGGAAGAGTATATGGACGCGCAGGATGCTTACGGCATGGACGCGTTCACCGCCAACATCGGTGCTGAAGCGATCCGCGAAATGCTTGCCGCGATCGACCTTGAAGCAGAGGCCGACCAACTGCGCGAAGAGCTGAAAGAAGCCACAGGCGAATTGAAGCCCAAGAAGATCATCAAGCGCCTGAAGGTGGTTGAAAGCTTCCTTGAATCCGGCAACCGCCCCGAGTGGATGGTTCTGACAGTGATCCCCGTGATCCCGCCAGAACTGCGCCCATTGGTGCCACTGGATGGCGGTCGCTTTGCGACGTCTGACCTGAACGATCTGTATCGCCGGGTGATCAACCGTAACAACCGTCTGAAGCGTCTGATCGAACTGCGTGCGCCCGATATCATCGTGCGTAACGAAAAGCGGATGTTGCAGGAATCTGTGGATGCGCTGTTCGACAATGGCCGTCGTGGCCGTGTGATTACGGGTGCCAACAAGCGTCCGCTGAAATCACTGTCCGACATGCTGAAGGGTAAGCAGGGTCGCTTCCGTCAAAACCTTTTGGGTAAGCGCGTCGACTTCTCTGGCCGTTCGGTCATTGTGACGGGTCCAGAACTCAAGCTGCATCAATGTGGTTTGCCGAAAAAGATGGCGCTCGAGCTGTTCAAGCCGTTCATCTACAGCCGGCTTGAAGCCAAAGGCCTGTCTTCCACAGTGAAGCAAGCCAAGAAGCTTGTCGAAAAAGAACGTCCCGAGGTTTGGGACATCCTCGATGAAGTTATCCGCGAGCATCCTGTCATGCTGAACCGTGCGCCGACGCTGCACCGTCTCGGCATTCAGGCGTTTGAGCCGGTTCTGATCGAAGGTAAAGCGATCCAGCTGCACCCGCTGGTTTGTTCCGCCTTTAACGCGGACTTTGACGGTGACCAGATGGCGGTTCACGTGCCGCTGTCGCTTGAAGCACAGCTTGAAGCGCGCGTTCTGATGATGTCCACGAACAACGTTCTGTCGCCTGCAAACGGCGCACCGATCATTGTTCCTTCACAGGATATGATTTTGGGCCTGTATTACACCACGCTTGAGCGTGAAGGTATGAAGGGCGAAGGCAAAGTATTCGGCACCGTCGACGAAGTGCAGCACGCACTCGACGCCGGTGAGGTACACCTGCACACCAAAATCAAGGCGCGGATCAAGCAGATCGACAACGAAGGCAACGAAGTGCTGGTGCGCTTTGACACCACGCCCGGCCGTGTCCGTCTGGGTGCGATGCTGCCGCTGAATGCAAAAGCACCATTCGATCTGGTCAACCGCTTGCTGCGTAAGAAAGAAGTGCAGCAGGTAATCGATACGGTCTACCGCTACTGTGGTCAGAAAGAATCCGTTATCTTCTGTGACCAGATCATGACCATGGGTTTCCGCGAAGCGTTCAAGGCCGGTATTTCGTTTGGTAAAGACGACATGCTGATCCCTGATAGCAAGTGGCCACTTGTCGAAGAGACGCGCGAGCAGGTTAAGGACTTTGAACAACAGTACATGGACGGCCTGATAACTCAGGGCGAAAAGTACAACAAAGTTGTTGATGCCTGGTCGAAGTGTAACGACAAAGTCACCGATGCGATGATGGGCTCGATCTCTGCTGAGCGTCGCGATGAGAATGGTGCCGAAATGGAACCGAACTCGGTTTACATGATGGCCCACTCCGGTGCGCGTGGCTCGGTCACGCAGATGAAACAGCTGGGCGGGATGCGCGGTCTGATGGCCAAGCCGAACGGCGACATCATCGAGACACCGATTATCTCGAACTTTAAGGAAGGTTTGACCGTTCTTGAGTACTTTAACTCCACCCACGGTGCCCGTAAGGGTCTGTCGGATACGGCTTTGAAGACTGCGAACTCCGGTTATCTGACACGTCGTCTAGTAGACGTGGCGCAGGATTGCATCGTTCGTATGCATGACTGTGGCACTGACATGGCGATCACCGCAGAAGCAGCGGTGAACGATGGTGAGGTTGTTTCCTCACTGGCGGAGCGTCTGCTGGGTCGTGTTATCGCGGACGACATCACCGTGCCGGGCACGGATGAAGTCATCGCGACAGCAGGTACGATCATTGACGAACGTCTGGCTGATCTCATCGACGAGGCGGCGGTGCAGTCCACACGCATCCGTTCTCCTTTGACATGTGAGGCCGAAGAAGGCGTCTGCGCGATGTGCTACGGTCGTGACCTTGCACGTGGTACGCTGGTAAACCAAGGCGAAGCGGTGGGTATCATCGCGGCGCAGTCCATTGGTGAGCCGGGCACACAGTTGACGATGCGGACATTCCACATCGGCGGCGTTGCCCAAGGTGGCCAGCAATCCTTCCTCGAAGCGTCGCAGGAAGGCAAAATCGTGTTTGAAAACGCCATGACCCTTGAAAACGCCGATGGCGGGATCATGGTGATGGGCCGGAACATGAAGATGCTTATCGTTGGTGAAGACGGTGCAGAGCGGGCCAACCACAAGATCGGTTATGGTACCACGCTGTTCGTCAAGGACGGTGATACCGTTGCGCGCGGCGACAAGCTGTTCGAATGGGATCCCTATACGCTGCCGATCATCGCCGAGAAGTCCGGTATGACCAAGTTCGTGGACCTTGTGTCCGGGATCGCGGTTAAGGACGAGACCGATGATGCGACAGGTATGACCCAGAAGATCGTGATCGACTGGCGTGCGGCACCTAAAGGTAATGAGTTGAAGCCGGAAATTATTCTGGTAGGCGAAGATGGCGAGCCGCTGCGCAACGACGCGGGCAACCCTGTAACCTATCCGATGTCGGTGGATGCCATTCTTTCGGTCGAAGATCAGACGGAAATCAAAGCTGGTGACATCATCGCGCGTATCCCGCGTGAAGGTGCCAAGACCAAGGACATTACCGGTGGTCTGCCACGGGTTGCGGAACTCTTTGAGGCACGTCGCCCCAAAGACCACGCGATCATTGCAGAGATCGACGGCTATGTCCGCTTTGGCAAGGACTACAAAAACAAGCGCCGCATCGCGATTGAGTCCTCGGATGATCCGGATCACAAGGTCGAGTACATGGTGCCCAAGGGCAAGCACATTCCGGTTGCGGAAGGTGATTTTGTCCAGAAGGGTGACTACATCATGGACGGCAACCCGGCGCCGCATGACATTCTTGCGATTATGGGTGTCGAGGCCTTGGCTGACTACATGATCGACGAAGTGCAGGACGTTTACCGTTTGCAGGGTGTTAAGATCAACGACAAGCATATCGAAGTAATCGTGCGTCAGATGTTGCAGAAGTGGGAAATCCAGGAATCCGGTGACACCACGCTTCTGAAAGGCGAACACGTCGATAAGCAAGAGTTCGATCTGGCCAACGAGAAGGCAGCGTCGAAAGGTGGCCGTTTGGCCAAGGGCGAGCCGATCCTGTTGGGCATCACCAAAGCGTCCTTGCAGACTCGTTCGTTCATCTCTGCTGCGTCGTTCCAGGAAACGACACGTGTTCTGACAGAGGCGTCCGTACAAGGTAAGCGCGACAAACTGGTCGGTCTGAAAGAGAACGTGATCGTGGGTCGTTTGATCCCTGCGGGCACCGGTGGTGCGACAATGCAAATGCGCAAAGTTGCATCGGACCGTGACAACGTGGTCATCGAAGCGCGCCGCGAAGAAGCGGAAGCGGCGGCGGCTCTGGCGGCACCTGTGCCAACGGATGACGTCGTTGGCGGTGATGTTTTCACGACACCCTCCTTCGATGAGGAAAGCCGGGATTAATCACCCACACCTCTGAAAATAGAAGCCTCCGCAGTTAATCGCTGCGGGGGCTTTTTTATTCATACGACATTCAGCCATGCGCTGCTGGCCGGTCAGGTTAGACCTGTAATCAAAACAGCTATCGAAACGCAGAGCTTGTGCTGTCTGCAACGTTTCCGTTCAAACTGCTGCGCTGACCTGATGCTCGCAGGTATCCCAATAATTCTTAAGCGACTTGAGGACCCTGTGAAGTTCTGCCGCAGAGTTCGGTTTTACGATGTAGCCATTGGCGTGGTTTTGATAGGCAAGGCTCACATCCTTGTCGTTGTCAGAAGTTGTGAAAACTGTAACCCAGGCATCTTTCAACCTTTCATCGGCCCGCAAGGCCGAAAGGAATTCGTGCCCGTTCATGCGCGGCATGTTGATATCCAGAAGGATCGCGAAAGGGTGGGGAAGAACGCTCTTGTCCAGATCTTCCGTCAGGATATCAAGCGCTTGCAGACCATCGCCGGCACGCACGATCGAGCCCGCGATGCCCAGCTTTTTCAATCCGCGTTTTAGCATTGCAACATCAAGGTCGTTATCCTCGACCAGCAGAATGTTGAAATCTTTGGACTGATTAAGCAGCATTCGGCACATCCTTGCGCGTATGGGTCAACGGCCAGTCGAAGGTAAAGGTGGCCCCCTCTCCCTTGGTGGATGTGACGGTCACTTGGCCACCATGCAAATTTACGGCCTTTCTAACGATGGCGAGACCGATACCGGTACTCTCCGGCCCGCCTGATGCTTGAAGGGTCTGGAAAATATCAAAAATCTTTCTGTGGAATTTTTCAGAAATGCCCGGGCCATTATCGCTTACCTTTACCTCGCAATTCGGGCCGAGAGATCTGGCGGACAGATTAATCTGGAGGAGGCGTTTCCCATCGTGATATTTGATGGCGTTGCTCACGAGGTTTTCCAGAACGCGCCGGAAGTTGGAGGCATCTACGACGACTGTTTCCACGTCACCACTCAGTGTCAATTGATGCAGCTCCAATCCGAAATCAGCACGCAAATCGGCCACCGCGTCCTCCAACTTTAACGGCAGAGCATCTGACTCTGCTGCCGTGATCTGGGAGAAGTTAAGAATGCTTTTAGTAAGTTCATTCATGTGCCGGACCCGATCCTGAATGTGTGACAGGTTTCTGGCAACATCCGGGTTTGCCGATTGCGAGGTAAAATAGTCACCAAGGTCTTCCTCGATCATCTCTGCCAGGCCACCAATACCCCGTATCGGGGTTTTGAGGTCATGAGATGCAATATAGGCGAACTGCTCCATCTCTTCGTTTTTGATTTGCAGCAACTTGTTGGCTTTTGCCAGTTTGGCCTTCTCGTCTCTCAGCGATCCAGTGACTTTTCGGGCATAGTTGATTGCCCTTCTGTTTGCGCGTGACAGAAAGAAGAGCAATGCGACAATGAGGGCTTCCACGACAAGGCCCGCAATCAGAATGATTGTAGGTTGGGCGAAAGTGTTCGCTTCACGAAACCTCAGGTCCGTGCGTATATCCAGTACCCAAGCGCGACCGTACATGTTGATGCTGACCTCATCAGTGAACATCGGATCGGGGTCCGTTCCGTTCATTTCAGCCAAATGCTCATCGAAAATTATACTGTCCGCGTCCCTTATGCTGACGCGCACATCGCGCAATTCGTGTGCCAGAAGCCCTTGCATCAGCTTGTGAACAACGAAGGGAGCATAGACCGCCCCGCGGAAGTATCTTTGTCTATCCTCAACACTTGTCGGTGCTTCGACTGAGTAGAACGGAACGTAGAACAGAAAACCGGGCGTGCTGGTCTCATCCTGAACTAAAACAATGGGTCCGGTAATCTGCGCCTTGCCCGTGTCCCGTGCTGCGAGGGCTGCAGTGCGTCTGTTGACCTCGTGCGCGACATCAAGGCCGACGGCCGCCGCGTTGATATTGAGCGGTTCTATGTAGGTGATCGGCATGTATATCCCCACAACATGTCTGGGGTAGATTTCGAAATCAGGTCGAGTTTGCCGCTGGATGCGTAGATAATCATCCAAGCTATCAGCCTCCTGATAATGGATGACGCCGATGCCGTTAATGCCGGGATACTTCTCTTCGATATGGAGAGTGTTGGCGAAGACGGACCATTGCTGGAAGGTGATATCACCGCCATGGGAGTGAATCGCTGCGACACCGGACCTGAGCGTATCCTCGTATTTCACCATCCTGTCATTGATGAGGCCGATGACCCTATCGCGCGTATCGAAAAACCTGTTCTCAATGCGTGTTTCGATCTGGTGAACCGAAAACAGCCAAGCACTGATCGTCAGTGCCATAGATAGGCACACGACCCAGACATGGAACAGGTTTATCCTTCCACCCAATGTACTGCGTATCACCGAGGTGATGCTCATTCCGGAACCCGCCCTTCTTTTCGCAGCACTAAATACCTTGTCCGGCTTTCCAATTTCTTAACCCATCCAGACCCGTGTCATGATTGTGCAAATCAGGGCAGCACCCCCTTCCACCCTCATGAACAATACCCTAGCGTGCGGACAAATTATGAAGGCGCGGCAGGCAGTGACACCCAAGGCACAGATCAAAGGATTGATGCGGTTTTCGTACCTGTCGGAAAACGGCTTTGCGAAGTCGAAGGACGACCTCCATGAAATGCGTCAGATGCTGTACGATGAAGCGCGACTGGAGCGCCGGTTCAGATTGTTCGAACGGTTGGCATTCCACACCATGGCTTTGCAAGACGATACCGATTTTTCCTGCGCAGTGCTGATCGGCGAATGCTTCCCGGACAAATGGCGCGTGCGGCTTGAAAATATTGTTCATGATTTCAAACCTATGCAGATCGTTGCACTGCCACCGATGGTCCATATTCAGGCGGTCAAGGCGGCCTATCATGCGCTCCCTGATGACCCGTCAGCGACCCATATCGCCACCTTCCGGCAAGACGACGATGACGCCATGCACCGCGAGACGACAGCGCGGATCAGAGCCGTGGGTGACGCAATGTTGCAAGTGCGGCAGGATGATAAGCCGTTTATTATCGCCTTTAACCGTGGGCTTTATTTCGACCCTTCCGCGCAAGAGCCGCTGAGCGAATGGTATGAGCGCGCGCCGCTCGGGATTGGTCTGGCCATGGTGACACCCAAAGGTGACCACGCCACGGTCTTCCGGCGGAACCACCGCAATCTGGTCGAATACTATGATTGCTATACCGAAATCGCCAAGCCGATGTGGATCAGGTCCGTGCACGAGGACAACGATTCAACGGCGACACCGCAGGGCAGGGCGGGCACGCTTAGGCAGAGGGGCATCAAGCGTAATTTGTGGGATGGTTTCGGGATGACGCCGGAAATGCTGGAAGGGCTATAGGATGTCGGTGAATATGATCGGCGCGCTACTGATGATGGCGTCGATGGCCTGCTTTACACTCAATGACACAATGCTGAAACTGACTGCCGGAGCGATCCCGTTGTTCCAGTTGTTGTTCGTTCGTAGTCTGATTACCTGTGGGCTGATTATCGCGACGAAAGACCGGTTGGGCCGGCTACATTTCGATATTGCTGCCAAGGATTGGTACATCATCGCAGCCAGAGCGATCACCGAAGTTCTGATCTCGTATTTCTTCCTGACAGCACTGTTCAATATGCCTTTGGCAAACCTGACGGCGATTATGCAGGTCGTTCCGCTGGCGGTTACCCTGGCTTCCGCGCTGATCCTGCGCGAGGCGGTAGGGTGGCGGCGTATGCTGGCGATTGCAGTTGGATTTATAGGGGTTTTGATGATCGTTAAGCCGGGGGCGGACGGGTTCAATCTTTGGTCGATTTACGCTCTTGTCGCGGTGCTGGGGGTGACATTCCGTGATTTGATCACGCGGCGTTTGTCGCCGACCGTGCCTTCGATGACTGTCACTCTGGTCACAGCGGCCACAGTTATGGGCACTGCTGGCCTTGCCTCACTCGGGACACCTTGGGTCGCTATCGCGCCGGTATCGTGGCTGCTGATATTGGGATCAGCCGTGAGCATCCTTGGCGGATATTTCTTTTCTATTCAGGTGATGCGGTCCGGCGATGTCTCCTACACGGCGCCGTTCCGCTATACCGGTTTGATCTGGGCGTTGATCCTTGGCTGGTTTGTTTTTGACGAATGGCCCGGAATGCTGACAATGATCGGTGCCACGATCGTTGTGGCGACAGGCATCTTTACCTTCTACCGCGAACGGCGCTTGTCACTTCGATAGAGGTGTGGCGAAGGCCTTGGCAACAGCATCCGCATCGATGTTAAAGGTCGCTTTAATATGCGCTTTGCCCGCCGCATCAAGAGGTGCCAGTTTCGGGGCTCGTGTGCCGGGTTTCTGGCGCGAATCGTTGTGGTCATTGTGTCCGCGGATCAACATGTCCTCTCCCGAAAAGGTGACCGTGGGCATCTTTTGGCCGACTTTCATATGGGCAAAGTTCATCACGCTCAACGGTAGATCGGGACGAAACATCAGCGCCAGCGCGGCGGTGGTATACGGCACATTGGTTGGCGCGACTGACAGACCGTCAGCTGACGGCCGAGCGATGAAGCCCTGATTAAAGTCGATAGCGATATGGCGGTGTCTGGAGGCCATGGGCAGTACGTCATAAGCGGCTTGACGCAGATGTTCGATGTAGGTGCAGGCAACTGCATCGTCGTCATCCATCCGGAATTGCAGACAGGCGTCCCCGTCAAACCGACGGACACTGTTGATCGCCTCTTGCATGACTTTGCGGTGTGGACCGGGCTGATGCGCTTGAATGACGGCTTGTGGCATATGCTCTACCGCCGCTTCCAGCCTGTCACGGTAGACAGGAGGGAGGCTGTCGCCGATCACGATCAGCAGGGTAAAATCGTCGTCGGACTGTGCCTTGAGGGGGGGCAGCATCATAGTCTCGAAAGTGGCAAACCGCTCGTGCATGCGGGCGGGCGCATAGAGGTAATCGATGCGTTCTCTCAGGCTGCGGTGCTCCACCTGAAATCCGCCGTCACCGGGGTAGGAAAAGCGACAAATGCCGATGGTTTGCATGGGGGCCTCAAGGCTTGGGCAGGGTGCGGATACCATCGCAGGCACGTACGGGCCGCGCAAGCAGGAGGGGACTGTTGACAGCTCGCGAACCATCGCCTATACGCCCGCTATCTCGGTCGCGGGGACATCTCTGCCTGCCGAAATCATAACTTAAGTGGTCAAGATCCGGTCTAATGCTGACCCGGTCCTCTGTAGCCCCACCGCCATGTTCACCTCGGAATGGGAACATCGCGGTGTTTCTGCTTTGTCATGAGATAAAGCACTGAATTTGAAACCGCATGGGGTCGCCCTCGTGCACCTGATGTGAGACAGAACGGGGATAAACCGGAATGCCAACGATCCAACAGCTGATCCGCAAGCCGCGGCAGCCGAAACGCAAGACTTCTAAATCCATGCACCTTGAGCAGTGCCCGCAAAAGCGCGGCGTTTGCACACGTGTATATACAACCACACCAAAGAAACCGAACTCCGCGATGCGGAAGGTTGCCAAGGTTCGCCTGACCAACGGTTTTGAAGTGATTTCCTACATCCCTGGTGAAAGCCACAACCTTCAGGAGCACTCTGTGGTTCTGATCCGCGGCGGTCGTGTAAAAGACCTTCCCGGTGTGCGTTACCACATCCTGCGCGGTGTTCTGGATACACAGGGCGTTAAAGACCGTAAGCAGCGTCGCTCCAAGTACGGCGCGAAGCGTCCCAAGTAATCCACGGGTGGGGATCATCCCCACCTCACCTGTCCGTTACGTAAGGTGGAGCGCTGCTCCACCCCCGCTAAAGAGGAAGACACATCCATGTCACGCCGCCACGCCGCTGAAAAACGCGAAGTACTGCCAGACGCCAAGTATGGTGATCTGGTTCTGACCAAGTTCATGAACAACCTGATGATCGACGGCAAAAAATCTGTCGCCGAGCGTATCGTTTACAACGCGATGACCCGCGTTGAAGACAAGATCAAGCGCGCCCCTATCGAAGTGTTCCACGAAGCGCTTGAGAACATCCAGCCATCCGTCGAAGTGCGTTCGCGCCGCGTCGGTGGTGCCACATATCAGGTGCCTGTTGAAGTGCGCCCCGAGCGTCGTCAGGCGCTGGCGATCCGCTGGTTGATCAAAGCGGCACGTTCGCGCAACGAAAACACCATGGAAGAGCGCCTTGCAGGCGAGCTGATGGATGCGGTCCAGTCCCGCGGCACAGCCGTTAAAAAGCGCGAAGACACGCACAAGATGGCCGATGCGAATAAAGCATTCAGCCACTACCGCTGGTAAGACTTTCAAGATCGGGGCCGCGATCCGCGTGGCCCCTGACCCTTTTCAACGCAAGACCTCTGAGGACCTTTCCCAATGGCACGCGACTATCCGCTTCAACGCTACCGCAACTTCGGCATCATGGCGCACATTGATGCCGGCAAGACCACCTGTTCCGAGCGCATCCTGTATTATACAGGCAAATCCCACAACATCGGTGAGGTGCACGACGGTGCGGCCACCATGGACTGGATGGAGCAGGAGCAGGAACGCGGCATCACCATTACTTCCGCTGCGACAACAACGTTCTGGCAGCGCCAGGAAGAGCCGACAGCAGATGCGACTTCCGACACAAAGTACCGGATGAACATCATCGACACGCCGGGCCACGTTGACTTCACCATTGAAGTCGAGCGTTCATTGGCTGTTCTTGACGGTGCGGTTGCTGTTCTGGACGCCAACGCCGGTGTCGAACCTCAGACAGAAACAGTTTGGCGTCAGGCCGACCGTTACAAGGTTCCACGCATCGTGTTCGTGAACAAGATGGACAAGATCGGCGCGGACTTCTTCAATTGTGTGCACATGATCCAGGACCGCACCGGTGCCACACCGGCGCCAATTCAAATTCCGATCGGTGCCGAAACCGAGCTGGAAGGCATGATTGATCTGGTCACCATGAAAGAATGGGTCTGGGCCGGTGAAGATCTGGGTGCGAGCTGGGAACAGCGCGAAATCCGTGCCGAGCTGAAAGAGCTGGCTGACGAATGGCGTGGCAAGCTGGTCGAAGTTGCTGTCGAAATGGACGACGACGCGATGGAAGCTTATTTGATGGAAGGCACCGAGCCTGACGTCGATACGCTGCGCAAGCTGATCCGTAAGGGTACGCTGGCCATCAAGTTTATTCCGGTTCTGTGCGGCTCCGCGTTCAAGAACAAAGGTGTTCAGCCACTGCTTAACGCCGTAATCGACTATCTGCCCAGCCCGCTGGACGTCGTTGATTACATGGGCTTTAAGCCAGGCGATGACACAGAAACACGTGACATCCCGCGTCGTGCGGATGATGACATGGCGTTCTCCGGCCTTGCCTTCAAGATCATGAACGACCCCTTTGTGGGCACGCTGACCTTCACGCGCATCTACTCCGGTGTTCTGAACAAGGGCGACACGCTTTTGAACTCCACCAAGGGAAACAAAGAACGCGTTGGTCGTATGATGATGATGCACTCCAACGATCGCGAGGAAATCACCGAAGCGTTCGCGGGCGACATTATCGCGTTGGCCGGCCTCAAGAACACCACAACCGGTGACACGCTTTGTGCGGTCAACGATCCTGTGGTTCTGGAAACGATGACTTTCCCCGATCCAGTGATCGAAATCGCGGTCGAGCCCAAAACGAAGGCCGACCAAGAGAAAATGGGTATCGGCCTCCAGCGTTTGGCGGCAGAAGATCCGTCCTTCCGTGTTGAGACCGATCTGGAATCCGGTCAGACGATCATGAAAGGTATGGGCGAACTTCACCTCGATATCCTCGTTGACCGTCTGAAGCGTGAATTCAAAGTTGAAGCGAACATCGGTGCGCCTCAGGTTGCTTATCGTGAGACGATCTCTCGTGAAGCTGAAATCACCTACACCCACAAGAAACAGTCCGGTGGTTCCGGTCAGTTCGCTGAGGTGAAGATGATCCTGATGCCAACAGAGCCGGGCGAAGGCTACTCCTTCGAGAGCCGCATCGTTGGTGGTGCTGTTCCAAAGGAATACATCCCGGGTGTTGAAAAGGGTATCAACTCTGTCATGGACTCCGGTCCTCTGGCGGGCTTCCCGGTCATCGACTTCAAGGTCGCGCTGATCGATGGTAAGTTCCACGACGTTGACTCCTCCGTTCTCGCGTTTGAGATCGCAGCCCGCATGGGTATGCGTGAAGGTATGCGCAAAGCGGGTGCCAAGATGCTTGAGCCGATCATGAAGGTCGAAGTTGTCACCCCTGAAGAGTACACAGGCGGCATCATCGGCGATCTGACATCACGTCGCGGTCAGGTACAGGGTCAGGACACACGCGGTAACGCGATTGCAATCGACGCATTTGTGCCGCTGGCCAACATGTTCGGTTACATCAACACGCTGCGTTCCATGTCTTCTGGTCGTGCGAACTTCACCATGCAGTTCGACCACTACGAAGGTGTGCCACAGAACATCTCGGACGAGATCCAAGCCAAGTTTGCTTAAAAATCGGGGTGGGCAAGATGCCCACCTTACCATCCCGTAAGGTGGAGCTTCGCTCCACCCCACATCAAAGATCAAAGGAGCCATCACCATGGCAAAGGAAAAGTTTGAACGTAATAAGCCGCACGTGAACATCGGCACAATCGGCCACGTTGACCACGGCAAGACGACACTGACAGCCGCGATCACCAAGTATTTCGGTGACTTCAAAGCGTACGACCAGATCGACGGCGCGCCCGAAGAAAAAGCACGCGGTATCACGATCTCCACAGCGCACGTTGAGTACGAGACAGAGACACGCCACTACGCGCACGTCGACTGCCCGGGTCACGCGGACTATGTTAAGAACATGATCACCGGTGCCGCGCAGATGGACGGCGCGATCCTGGTTGTGAACGCGGCCGACGGCCCGATGCCACAGACACGCGAGCACATCCTGCTCGGCCGTCAGGTTGGCATCCCGTACATGGTTGTTTACATGAACAAAGTGGATCAGGTTGACGACGAAGAGCTGCTGGAACTGGTGGAAATGGAAATCCGCGAGCTTCTGTCCTCTTACGAGTACCCTGGCGACGACATCCCTGTCATTCCTGGTTCCGCTCTGGCAGCCATGGAAGGCCGTGACAACGAGATCGGCGAAGACTCCATCAAAAAGCTGATGGCAGCTGTTGACGAATACATCCCGACACCTGCACGTGCGGTTGACCAGCCGTTCCTGATGCCTGTGGAAGACGTATTCTCGATCTCCGGTCGTGGTACAGTTGTGACAGGCCGTGTCGAGCGTGGCGTGATCAACGTTGGCGACGAAATCGAGATCGTTGGTATCCGCGACACCAAGAAGACGACCTGCACAGGCGTTGAAATGTTCCGCAAGCTGCTGGACCGTGGTGAAGCGGGCGACAACATCGGCGCATTGCTGCGTGGTGTGGACCGTGAAGGTGTTGAGCGTGGCCAGGTTCTTTGT